>NZ_JAIUIM010000019.1:0-137554 GCF_020165615.1 Mesorhizobium sp. BH1-1-5 | reverse complement strand
ATCGCCGCCGGCAATCCGGGCGTGCCGGGCACGCTTACCATCGCCGGCAACTACACCGGCAACGGCGGCACGCTGGAAATCGAGACGGTGCTCGGCGACGACAGCTCCGCCACCGACCGGCTGGTCGTCACCGGCAATACGTCCGGCAGCACCACGCTCAAAGTGGCCAATCTCGGGGGCGGCGGCGCGCAGACGGTGGAAGGCATCAAGATCATCGATGTTGGCGGCACCTCGGCCGGGACGTTCTCGCTTGCCGGCGACTATGTCTTCCAGGGCGACCAGGCCGTGGTCGGCGGCGCTTATGCCTACCGGCTCTACAAGAATGGCGTGAGCAGCCCCGATGACGGTGACTGGTATCTTCGCTCGGCACTGATCAACGGATCGCCGCAGCCACTCTACTCGCCGGCCGTGCCCATTTACGAGGCCTATCCCGGCGTGCTGCAAAGCCTGAACGAGCTCGGCACCCTGCAGCAGCGCGTTGGCAACCGCTCCTGGACCGGCGCCAGCCAGGGCACCGACGAGATCGGTAGCGTGCCCACCCAGAGTGCGATCTGGGCCCGCATCGAGGGGGCGCACACCAAGCAGAGGCCGGAGAGCGCGACCACGGTCTCGGACTATGACGTGACCACCTGGAAGCTGCAGTCTGGCTTCGATGGCCTTCTCTATGAGGATGCTACAGGCATCCTGCTTGGCGGCCTCACCTTCCACTATGGCACGGCCTCGTCCGACATCTCCTCGATCTATGGTGTAGGCTCCATCCAGGCCACCGGCTACGGCTTTGGCGGCTCGCTGACCTGGTATGGAGACAATGGCTTCTACACCGACGGCCAGGCTGAGGTGACCTGGTATGACAGCAATCTGAAGTCCGCCACGCTGGGCAGCGATGTCGCCAAGGGCAACAACGGCTTTGGCTATGCGCTGAGCATCGAGGCCGGCCAGAAACTCGCGTTGCAGGGCAAGTGGACGCTGACGCCGCAGGCTCAGCTCTCTTACTCCTCGGTCCGCTTCAACAGCTTCACCGATCCGTTCGGCGCGGCGGTATCGCTGAGCGGCAGCGATGTCCTCACCGGCCGCGCCGGCCTTTCGCTAGACTACGAGGATGCCTGGACGGGCGCGCAGGGCAAGGTCAGCCGCTCGCACATCTACGGCATCGCCAATCTCTACTACGACTTCCTCGACGGCAATGACGTGGATGTGTCCGGGGTTGGCTTCCACGAGCACGACCAGCCGCTCCGGGGCGGGCTCGGCCTCGGCGGCTCGCTCTCCTGGGCCGACGATCGCTACACCGTCTTCGGCGAGACCTTCGCCAAGTCGAGCCTCAAAGAGTTCGGGGACAGCCGGGCAATCGGCGCCAAGCTTGGCTTCAGCGTGAAGTGGTGAGCGGGGCCGACTGGGATCAAGATTCGGGGCGATGTGTCCCGGACGAACGCCTGATGAAGATAGGAAGAAGATGAAGCGGAAGAATTTGGGTAGGAGCCTCCTGCTGGTGGCAACCGCGCTGCTGATCATGGGCTTTGCCATCTCGGCGTTTGCAGACGAGACCGCCTTGCCGGGCGGAGCGACGTCGCTCCGAGAAGGACATGGCGACTGGACAGTGGCTTGCAACGCCACGACGCAAAGCGGTGCGGCGGGCAAAGCGTGCTCGCTCTCCCAGGAGCAGGCTGACGGACAGTCGCGGCAGCGCATCCTGGCGGTTGAGCTTCGGCCCAATGGGGACGTACTTCAGGGAACGCTCGTGCTGCCATTTGGCCTCGCACTCGATCAGGGAGTGACGCTGCAGATCGACGACGGTGTCGTGGTTCCGCCGCTCCGCTTCCGTACCTGCCTCCCTGGCGGCTGCATCGTCGATCTCAGCTTCGACATCGACACCGTGGCGGCCCTGCGTAAGGGGACCAGCCTCAAGGTCAAGGTGGTCGCCGATGGCGGCAAGGAGACGAATCTGGCGCTTTCGCTGAAAGGGTTCCCGAGCGCGCTCGATAGGACGACCGCGTTGCTGCAATAGCCATTCTCGCCAGGACCGCTGCTCCTGCGCTTCGGCCTCCTTACACATCGCGGATGTGAGAAGTGCAAACCGTTGGAACCTCCTGTCTAGTCGAGCGTTAGGCCGGCTCCAGGGGTTTTAGTATTTCATGGAACAACGAGCTTTGCCCTCCAGCATTTCTGGCGCGCGATCCTTCGAGGGTAACAGCGAGGTCGAAGGAGACCGCGCGGTTCTACCTCCCGGCAGTGAGCTGGAGGATTTCTTCGAGAATGCAGCCGTCGGGCTCCACATCGTCAGCAATGACGGCACCATATTGCGTGCCAATCGAGCCGAACTGGACCTGCTCGGCTATGCCCCGGACGAATACATAGGCCGCAATATCCGGGAAGTTCACGCCGATCCCGCCACGATTGACGACATCTTGGATCGCCTTTCTCGGCGCGAGCACCTCCAGCATTATCGCGCCAGGTTGCGCGCCAGGGACGGCTCCATCCGTTGGGTGGAGATTAGCTCCAATGCCCGTTCCGCTGGCGGACGGATGATCAACACGCGTTGCGTCACCATCGATGTGACCGAAAAGGTCAAAGCGGACGAGCTGCTGCGCGAGCAGGAGCAGAGGCTTGCCCTAACCTATGACAGCGCTGGCGTCGGAATAGTTGAGGCTGACGCTGAAGGCCGGCTGCTGCGGGTCAACGGGCATTTGTGCCATTTGTTGGGCTACACGCAGGAGGAGTTGATAGGTCGACCGGTTTTTGATTGGACCTATCCTGCCGACGTCGAGGTCGATCGCGCGAAATATCGCCAACAGGTCGCCGGCAAGATCAAGAGCTACGCGATCGAGAAGCGGTTCGTGCGCAAGAACGGGTCGATGTTCTGGGCGGTCGTAACGTCTTCCAGCGTTCTCGACGCCAGCGGGCAGTTCCGCTACGCGGTAAGGGTCCAGCACGACGTCTCCGAGCGGAAAGAGATTGAGGCGATACTCGCCCGACGGGCCGAGGAGCAGGCTGCGTTGCATCAGTTGACGGAAATGCTCCAGCACGCCCTGACCCCTGAAGGCGTCTATGAGGCGGCCCTCGACGCAATTCAGCGCGGGCTGAGATGTCAACGTGCTTCTATTCTGCTGTTGGACGGCGGTAGCATGAAGTTCGTCGCCTGGCGGGGCCTGTCGGATGCATATCGAGCCGCCGTCGAAGGCCATTCGCCCTGGTCCGCGGCAGACCGCGATCCGCAGCCTATTTCCATGAGAGACGTGGAACACGCCGAACTCCCCGACAGCTTGAAACAGGCAATCCGGGCAGAAGGGATTAGCGCAGTCTGCTTCATCCCGATAACTGAAGGCGGGCGTCTGCTGGGCAAATTCATGGCCTATTTCGACGAGCCGCACGATTGCACGGCAGAACAGCTGGACGTCGCCCAGACAATCGCGCGCCAGCTCCGCTTCGGCCTTGAGCGAGTCAGAACTCAGAAGGCGGCCCAGCGGCTGGCGGCGATCGTGGAGTCCTCACATGACGCCATCGTGAGCAAGGATCTGAATGGCATCGTCTCGACCTGGAACGGCAGCGCCGAACGCTTGTTCGGCTATACGGCCGCGGAGATGGTCGGCAAGCCGATCGCCACCATTATCCCCGAGGATCGCCTGGGCGAGGAGCCTCTGATCCTAGGGCGCATCCGCAATGGCGAACTCGTGGATCACTTCGAGACGGTCCGCCGCCGCAAGGACGGAACGCTGGTGGATATTTCTCTCACCATATCGCCCGTGCGGGATGCATCAGGCCGCATCATCGGGGCTTCCAAGATCGCCCGGGATATAAGCGACAAAAAGATTGCGGAAGCGAGGATACAAGACAGCGAGCGCCAGCTTAGAGACCTGCTCGCCGCCATTCCTGCCGCGATCTACACCACGGATCGTGATGGCAAGATCACTTACTTCAATGAAGCGGCGGTGCAACTGGCGGGCCGAACGCCTGTGATTGGCACCGACGAATGGTGCGTGACGTGGAAGCTCTTCTGGCCGGATGGAACGCCGCTGCCCCATGACCAGTGTCCGATGGCTGTTTCCCTGCGCGAAGGTCGGCCCATCCGGGGGTACGAAGCCGTGGCCGAACGGCCGGACGGCACCCGGGTTCCCTTCATTCCCTACCCCACGCCGATACGCGATGCTTCTGGCAACATCACCGGCGCTATAAACATGCTGGTCGATGTGAGCGAGCGCAAGCAAGCCGAAACCCAGCAGCGGATCTTGCTCGACGAGCTCAATCATCGTGTGAAGAACAATATGATGATGCTGAAGTCCCTGCTTTCGGTAGCGGCAAGGACGAGCAATAGTTCGGAGGCCCGGACCGTTCTGGACGAGGCGAGCAGGCGGGTGGCGGCCATGGCTGCCGCTCAGCGTGTCCTCTATGGCACGCCTGATGCCGTCAATTTTGGAGCCGAGCCTTTCCTGGGAGCGGTTTGCGAGACGGCAAAACAGATGTTCCCTCCAGCCGTTCAGTTGGTCTGTGACGCCGAACCAATCGACCTGCCAAACGACATCGCAATGCCGCTGGCGCTTATCATCAACGAGCTTCTGATCAACGCTGCGAAGTATGGTTTGCCCGCAGATGGGCAAGGAACCATACGCGTGTCGATCGGACGAAGCGGCGAAGACATTAGCTTGGTGGTCGAGGATGAGGGCCCGGGCTTCGAACTCAGTTCAGTGCGATCGTCTTCGTCGGGTCTGCGACTTGTCGAAGGCCTGGTGCGGCAGATCGGCGGGACGTTCGAAGTCAGCCGGCACCCGTCCAGATGCACCGTGACCTTTTGCCAGATGCCCCAGGAGACTGGCCTTGCGACCAAAAACAGCAATACCTGAGCTAAGCCGTGCGGGGGCCATCAATCCATCCTTCAAGCCTCAGCTGGTCTTCTCCCGCGATGATCTGAGCGGAGGACAGGCTGCCGGCACTCGGAGCCAGCTGATCCTGGTCGTCGAAGACGATTATCTGATCGCGCTGGACATAGAGGCCGGACTGCTAGCGGAGGGCTTTTCCCTAGCGGGCCTCGCGACCAGCGCCGATCAGGCGATAAGCATGGCGATCTCGACCAAGCCGGCCCTTGCCCTGATGGACATCCGCTTGCTTGGCAAGCGGGACGGCGTCGATGCGGCCCTGGAGTTGTATCGAGAGCTGGGTATCCGGTGCATCTTTACGACTGCACATGGCGATCGCGACGTGCGGCTCCGAGCGGAAGCGGCCAAGCCGCTCGGCTGGGTGCAGAAGCCATACTCGATAGCGACCCTGATTACCGCAATCCGAAATGGCTTCGACGAGATCGAAAAGCAGCGCTGAAAGATGGGGAGCGACGACGGTGGACCGCTCCCGGTGCCAATGATGGGAGCTGGCCTAGTCTGCCGAATCCTGTGTCACTCCAGAGCGGACCCGGCTCTTAGACTCCTGAATTGTGATTCGCGGAACTGCCTCTGACCTCCCAACGACGCTGACCGAAAAAGCACAGTGAGGCTAAATGCTAAACGTCCGCTTTTCGCCATTTCACCGTCTGATCCGCCGTTCCGGTTTAGGCCCCAATCGAGACAGTTGACGCCTTAAACTAGGCCGCAGCGCAGGCTGCTCGGTGCAGTGCGGGCCGAGCCACGCTGTTTTGGGGCTTTGCTCCGCCCGTCGTTGGCCACGTGGCGCTACGTTGCTGTCCGTTTCGCTCTTCATCCCGTTCCGCACCGAACGCCTGGTTCCCCTTCGCGGCCCACAGGTCTCGCGCATGCTCGCGTTCATGGCTCTGCAGCTTGGCGGCAATCCATAGCATCGCTCCGTAAGGCGAGGTTCACGCCATCTTCAGGCAACCGTTTGATCTACTTGCGGAAACGGTCGCAGCCGGAGCAGCGATAGGCGCACAGCGGAGAGCTTTATCGACAGGGAGTCCAGTTTGGCTGGGGAACCTGGATTCGAACCAGGACTAACGGAGTCAGAGTCCGTGGGTCTACCGTTAACCTATTCCCCAGCAGGCGCGGCTGGTGCCGTGCGAAGCGGGCGGCTGTGTGCCGCGAGCGCTGCCTTGTAGCCGCCATCCGAAAATAGTCAAGCCCGCAGCTGAGTTCAACCGCAGCCTTTTTGAGCCTTTGTCCTATGCATGTCGTTCTCCCAAAACCGCTCCGCGCTTTTGGGCGACGCGCATTGGCTCTGCCGCCACGCTCACGGAAGGCTTCAGCTCTCGCGGCTGTATTGCGAATGCTCGAAATAGAGCACCACGCCAAGGCCGACCAAAAGCGGAATGATGAGATAGAACAGTCGGAACACCAGAAGCGCCGCGAGCACGCCGACCGGGTCCATGTCCGAGAGGCCGGTTAGGAAGACGACCTCGAACACGCCGAGCGCGCCTGGCGCATGCGACAGGAGCCCGATCGAGAACGACACCATGAACACGCCGAGCACGACGAAATAGCCGGGATTGCCGGCCTCGGGCAGGGCAAAATAGATGATCGCGGCGGCCCCCAGCAGTTCGACCGGCCCGATCAGCAATTGCCGCGCGACGATCGGCAGCGCCGGGTAGTGCAGTTGGAAGGAGCCGACCTTCAGCGGCCTCAGCCCCAGCCAGCTGCCGAAGGCATAGGCGCCGACGAGGATGAGCATGGCGAGCCCGGCGGCAAAGGCGGCGCCGTGATGCGGCGCACCCGTGAAGCGATCGATGATCTGGGGTTCCAGCAGGAGCACGAGCCCGCCGAGAAAAACGCTGGACAGGATGAAGGTGAACCAGCAGATCGCCACCAGCACGCCGACCTCCTGGCCGGTCAGCCCTCGCGTGGCATAGGCGCGGTAGCGGATCACCGCGCCGGAAAACACTGACCCGCCGATATTGTGCGACACAGCGTAAGTGGTGAAAGAGCATAGCGTGACGAACAGCCACGACACCTTCTTGCCGATATGCAGCAGCGCGATGTGGTCGTAGCCGGCGAGCGAGGCATAGGCGACGACCGAGCTCAGCGCCGCAAGCATCCAGTGGCGTGGCGGGATGGCGGCGATGCCGATCCAGACATCGTTGAGCGAAATGCCGCGCAGTTCGTGGATGAGCAGCCACAGCGAGAACGCCACGGCCGCGATGCCTATGACCGGCCAGAAATAGCGCCTCCAATTCATGGCGTCGTCATCATGCGTTGCAGCTCATTGATTGATGTGCCCAAAACCCTTCGAACCTTCATTTGAGACATGCCTGATTGAAGCCGGCTATTCAACCGGCAAGACATTGCCCCAACGTGACGCCGGCAAAATGTGACGTTATCGAAATTCGGCCTCGCGCTCTTGGTGATTGTGGGCGGCACTGCTAGTCTGTCGCCAACTTGAAACAAATCGAGGTGCCTGCTGCGTCCGTTTCCGGTTCGCGCGGCGCCGGAAGGAACTGAAGTGGAAGACCACGATACCGGCGCGGGCGCGCCGGCAGTGGGCATGTCCGGGGCATCGTCGACGCAGTCGGCGGGCTCGCAGACGGCGCGATTCAGCCGCCACGCCGGTGCGCATCAAAGACATGCCGACCCCAGACATGCCAGCCAGAGGCCGACTGGCGCAAGTCAGGCCGACCAGCATGGCGATCCGCCGAAAGGCAAGACGCGCAAGCGCCGCAAGCGCAGGCGCGGCCGCAAGGTGTTCGCGCGCGACGAGAACGGCGCGGTGCCGCATGTCGCGCCTGCCAGCGTGGTGGCAAGCCAACCACTTCAGAGCGCGCCCTCGGAGCTTGAGCCAAGGCCGCCGCTCCAGTCTCCGCGACGTCCGCCGCAACAGGAACTGCCCGTTTTCGCCGCGCTCGACCTCGGCACCAACAACTGCCGGCTGTTGGTCGCGGTGCCTGGCCGGCACGGCCAGTTCCGCGTCATCGACGCTTTCTCGCGCATTGTCCGGCTGGGCGAGGGGCTGACGGCCAGCGGCCGGCTCAGCCAGGCCGCGATGGACCGCGCCGTCGAGGCGCTGAAGATCTGCGGCGAGAAGCTGCGCAACCGCAAGATCAGGAAGGCCAGGCTGATCGCCACCGAAGCTTGTCGCTCGGCCGCCAACGGTGTCGAGTTTTTGGAGAGGGTCGAGCGCGAGGCCGAGCTGAAGCTCGAGATCATCGACCGCCAGACCGAGGCCCGCCTTGCCGTTTCCGGCTGCGGCTCGCTGGTCGAGCGCGACACGCAAGGCGTGGTGCTGTTCGACATTGGCGGCGGCTCGTCGGAGATCGCCCTGATCGACCTGACTGGACGGCGTTCGCCGCGTCTGGCCAACCACATCGTCTCCTGGACGTCGCTTCCCGTTGGCGTCGTGTCGCTCGCCGAACGCTTCGGCGGTCGCACGGTGACGCGCGAGACCTTTGCCGCCATGGTCGACGATGTGGCCGCGCGGCTGAAGGCCTTCGATGGCCGCGACCGGCTCGCGCATGTGCTGGCCAGCCCCAACTTCCATTTGCTTGGCACGTCCGGCACGGTGACGACGCTCGCCGGCGTGCATCTCGATCTCGAGCGCTATGACCGCCGCCGCGTCGATGGTCTCTGGATGGACCGCGACAGCGTCGATCGCATGATCGAGCGGCTGATCGGCTGGGATTTCCAGCAGCGTTGCGCCAACCCCTGCATCGGCGCCGACCGCGCCGACCTCGTGCTGGCCGGCTGCGCCATCCTGGAAGCGATCCGCGGCGTTTGGCCCTCCGAGCGGCTGCGCGTCGCCGACCGCGGCCTGCGCGAGGGGATCCTGAGCGAACTGATGGCCGATGACGGCGTCTGGCGTGGCGGCCGATCATGAGCAAGAAGCCTGAGAAGCCAGGTTCGGGAAGCATTCGCGTGCTGAAGACCCGGATCAAGAAGAAGAGCGGTCTGAAGGAATCCTCGCGCCGCTGGCTCGAGCGCCATATGAACGATCCTTATGTGCAGCGCTCCAAGGCGGACGGATATCGCTCCCGCGCGGCCTACAAGCTGATCGAGATCGACGACAAGCATCATCTCCTGAAGCCCGGCATGAAAGTGATCGACCTTGGCGCCGCGCCCGGCGGCTGGTGCCAGGTGGCGGCCGCACGGACGAAGTCGACGGCGGAAAATCCGCATGTCGTCGGCATCGACTATCTCGAAATGGACGCGGTTCCGGGCGCCGTCATCCTGCAGATGGATTTCCTCGATCCGGATGCGCCGCAAAAACTTGCCGAGGCGCTCGGCGGCCAGCCCGATGTGGTGCTGTCCGATATGGCCGCGCCGACCACCGGCCACCGCCGCACCGATCATCTGCGCACCATGCATCTGTGCGAAGTCGCGGCCGATTTCGCGCTGCATGTGCTCAAGCCCGGCGGGCATTTCCTCGCCAAGACGTTTCAGGGCGGCGCCGAAAACGAACTATTGTCGCGGCTGAAGCAGAATTTCCGCTCGGTCCATCATGTGAAGCCGCCGGCTTCGCGGGACGAGTCGGTGGAGCTTTATCTGCTGGCGAAGGAGTTCAAGGGGTAGCGCCTTCCCCTTGTGGGAGAAGGTGGAGCGCTTACTTCCCCGCGGTCCCCACCGTCTCCAGCCTCTTCGGCGTGGTCAGTCGGCCGTGGCCGGAGACGGCGTTGCCGGCGTCCGGCGCCAGCCGCATGAAAGTGATCGATGCTACCGCCGAGACTGCCGCCACGATGAAGAAGGCGATGTGGAAGTCCCTCAAGGTCAGCGGTCCGCCATGGATCGAGGTCGACACTTCGAGGATGCCGCCGGCTAGCGCCACGCCGAGCGCGATCGACAATTGCTGGAACACCGCCGTGATCGGCGTCGCCTTGCTGGTGTCGGCCGGCGTGATCTCGGCGTAGGAGAGGGCATTGACGCCGGTGAAGAACATCGAGCGGATGAAGCCGCCGACCAAGAGTATCGCCAGCATCAGCGCATAGGGCGTCTGCGGCGTGAACAGGCCGTAGATGGCGATCGACGCGGCCGCGATAAGCGAACCCCAGATCAGCACGCGGCGGAAGCCGGCAAGCCGGAAGATCAGTGCGGTCACGAACTTCATGCCGATGGCGCCGATCGCCGAAACGAAGGTGATCATGCCGGACTGGAACGGCGTCAGCCCGAAGCCGATCTGGAACATCAGCGGCAACAGGAACGGCACCGCGCCGATGCCGACGCGAAACAGCGAGCCGCCGAGCACGGAGGATCGAAAAACCTGGTTGCGGAACAGCTCCAGCGCCAGCAGCGGGTTCCTGGCGCGGCGGGCATGGAGGAGATAGAGCGCGCCTGAGACCACGCCGACGGCGACGGTGATGAAGCCGGCCATCGGCGGCAGCGCCGGCAGGCTGACCACGGAAAGGCCAAAGACGACGCCGGAGGCGGCAAGCCCCGAGAGCACGAAGCCGGGGAAATCGAGCGGCGGCGTCTGGGCGGGCTCCGTCCTGGGCAGATAGCGGGTGGCGAGCCACATGCCGATCAGGCCGATCGGCACGTTGATCAGAAAAATCCAGTGCCAGGTGAAATAGGTGGTGATGAAGCCGCCGATCGGCGGGCCGACCAGCGGCCCGACCAGCGCCGGCACGGTCAGCCAGGACATTGCCGCGACCAGTTCGCTCTTCGGCGTGGCACGCACCAGCACCAGGCGGCCGACCGGCGTCATCATCGCCCCGCCCATGCCTTGCAGGAAGCGCGACACCACGAAAGCCGGCAGCGAATTGGAAAGCGCGCAGGCGATAGAGCCGGCGATGAAGACGCCGATCGCGGCGCGGAACACGTTCTTGGCCCCGAACCGGTCCGCCATCCAGCCGCTGATCGGAATAAAGATCGCCAGCGACACCAGATAGGACGTCAGCGCCAGCTTCAGCGCGATCGGGCTGGTATGGATGTCGATCGCGATCGCCGGCAGCGACGTCGCTATCACGGTCGAATCCATGTTTTCCATGAAAAGTGCGACCGCCAGGATGAGCGGAATGATGCGGTTCAAGGGAAACGCCCTGATTTGTCTTCGCGATTCTAGGCCCGGCTTGGGGGCGAACCGGTGCGACCGGGCGGTTATCACGCCTCGGCCCGGATGTCGCATTAAATTGCTGTCACTTTTCAGCGACCGCAACCGCTGGTAGGTGGAAAATAGCCGGGCGCAAGACTTTGTCATTGGCGCAACGATCGGCTTTTCAACCGCGACAGGACGTGTTACCAGCCAGCGCCAATCCTGAAAGGGAAGATGAGAGTCGGCGCTGGCCAATCGGCCCAGCGCCTTTTCCGCATTCAAAAGGACTGGCCATGGCAAAAATCATCGAAACGTCCACCGGCGCGCTGGCGCTGACCTTCGACGACGTGCTTTTGCAGCCCGGCCATTCCGAAATCATGCCGGGCGAAACCGACATCCGCACCCGCATTGCCGGCGATATCGATCTCAACGTGCCGATCCTGTCGGCCGCCATGGACACCGTCACCGAGGCGCGGCTGGCAATCGCGATGGCCCAGGCCGGCGGCATCGGGGTCATCCATCGCAATCTGACGCCGGCCGAGCAGGCCGAGCAGGTCCGGCAGGTGAAGAAATTCGAATCCGGCATGGTGGTGAACCCGGTCACCATCGGTCCGGACGCAACGCTCGCCGACGCGCTGGCGTTGATGCGCGGCAATGGCATTTCCGGCATTCCGGTGGTCGAGAATGGCGGCACCGGCGGCCACACCGCCGGCCGGCTCGTCGGCATCCTCACCAACCGCGACGTGCGCTTCGCTTCCGATCCGTCGCAGAAGGTCTATGAGCTGATGACGCGTGAGAACCTGATCACGGTCAAGGAGAATGTCGACCAGGACGAGGCCAAGCGCCTGCTCCACAAGCACCGCATCGAGAAGCTGGTGGTGGTCGACAGGAAGGGCAATTGCGTCGGCCTGATCACGGTCAAGGACATCGAGAAGTCGCAGCTCAACCCCCATGCCACCAAGGACGCGCAGGGTCGGCTGCGCGCCGCCGCGGCCACCAGTGTCGGCGATGACGGCTTCGAGCGCGCCGAGCGCCTGATCGACGCCGGCGTCGACCTTCTGGTCATCGACACCGCGCACGGCCATTCGCAGCGCGTGCTCGACGCGGTGGCGCGGGCAAAGAAGCTGTCGAACTCCGTGCGTATCCTGGCCGGCAATGTCGCCACCGCCGACGGCACAAAGGCGCTGATCGACGCCGGCGCCGACGCCGTCAAGGTCGGCATCGGCCCAGGCTCGATCTGCACGACCAGAATCGTCGCCGGTGTCGGCGTGCCACAGCTGTCGGCGATCATGTCGGCGGTCGAGACGGCCAGCAAGGCCGGCGTGAGCGTCATTGCCGACGGCGGCATCAAATATTCGGGCGATCTGGCCAAGGCGCTCGCCGCCGGCGCAAGTGCGGCCATGATCGGCTCGCTGCTCGCTGGCACCGACGAGAGCCCGGGTGAGGTCTATCTGCACCAGGGCCGCTCCTTCAAGGCGTATCGCGGCATGGGTTCGGTCGGCGCCATGGCGCGCGGCTCGGCCGATCGCTACTTCCAGGCCGAGGTCCGCGACACGCTGAAACTGGTTCCGGAGGGCATCGAAGGGCAGGTTCCCTATAAAGGACCTGTGGCTGGCGTGCTGCACCAGCTTGCAGGCGGCCTGAAAGCCGCTATGGGTTATGTGGGTGGACGTGACCTTGCAGATTTCCGCGAGCGCGCCACCTTTGTGCGCATATCCAACGCCGGACTTCGTGAAAGCCACGCCCATGACGTCACGATCACCCGCGAAAGCCCCAATTACCCGGGCGGAATTTGATCGGGAGGCCGATCAGTCCGACCGCAAGGGGGGACTGCGGCGTGATTTGAGCGTGGCGGTGCTGCGGCTGTCGCGGCATGCGCCGGCGCTCTCCATCGCCTCGATCGCGCTTTTCCTCGTCATGACGGCGCTGGAGTTTCTCTATTTTCAGCGCTTGAGCGGCGGTCTGGCTTCGCTCGACATGCGCGTCGCCGGCTTCACGCCCGATGAAGGCATGGCGTGGCTCACAGCGCTCGGCCGTCGCGGCGGCGAGATCATCATCGTCTGGCACTACCTGACCTTCGACCTTTTGTTCCCGGCGCTGCTGTCGCTGACGCTGGTCAGCCTCATCCTTGCTTTCGGGCGGCGGCTCAGCACCTTCCGCGCCATGCCGGCGCAACTGCAGGCATTGTTCTCGCTGGTGCTGGTGCTCCCTTATGCGGTCGCCGACTACGCCCAGAATTTTGCCCTGGCGCGGCTGCTCTCCGATTTCCAGCTGGCCAACCCCGATTCGCTGGCCTTCGCCTCTTCGCTGACCGTCACCAAATTCGCGCTGTTGGCGATCCCGGTCTTCGTCGTCGCGTTCTTCGCGCTGGCCGGGCAACGCCGGCGCTGACGGAGGGAGGGGCGCAAGTATGCACCAGACTGCCATCTTCTGGCCGATGCTGGCGCATGTGCTTCTGGTCTATATCGTCTATCTGGTGATGCTGAAGCGGCGCTATCTCGCCGTGAAGTCGGGCGAAGCCAAGATCAGCCAGTACAAGGTCCGCTCGACCGAGCCGCCCTCGAGCGTTACCGTCGCCAACAATCTGATCAACCAGTTCGAGCTGCCGGTACTCTTTCACGTGCTGTGCCTGGCGCTGTTTGTCACCAATGGCGTGAACTATCTGACGCTGGCGTTGATGTGGCTGTTCATAGTCACGCGCTATGTGCACGCCTGGGTGCACCTCGACAGAAACTATGTGCTGCACCGCAGCCGCGCCTTCTTTCTTGGCGCGGGCATACTTCTCATCGCCTGGATCTGGTTCGCGCTGCACCTGCTGGGCGCGGTCTGAGGCGCTCTTTCCCTTCTCCCTTGTGAGAGAAGGGAAAGGCGCTACAGGTCGAACACCGCGATCCTGCGCTTGTCGAACTTGATGCCGATCTCGCCGCGCACCAGCCTCAGCGCCTGCTCGCCGAAGACGGCGCGCCGCCAGCCTTGCAGCGCCGCCACGTCGGCCTCGTCGCCCTCGGCCGCTATACGGTCGATGTCGTCGCTGGAGGCCAGCACCTTGGTGGCGACGCCTTCCTTCTCGGCGACGATCCTGAGCAGCACCTTGAGCAGTTCCGCCGCAGCGCTCGATCCTTCCGGAGGCTGCACGCTTTTCGGCAGTTTCGGCATCGCGTCCTTGGGCAGCGCAAGGGCGGCGTTGACCGCGCCGAGCAGCGCGGTTGCCGTCGCCGAGCGTTCCCAGCCTTTCGGCGTGGTGCGCAGCTTGCCGAGCGCCGCCGCGTCGCGCGGCGCCTGCTGCGCGATCTCGTAGATGGCATCATCCTTGAGCACGCGGCCGCGCGGCACGTCGCGCTCGCGCGCCTCGCGCTCGCGCCAGGCGGCCACCGCCTGCACGATCGCCAGCTCCTGCGGCTTGCGCAGCCGCATCTTCAGCCGCTTCCAGGCATCCTCGGGATGCGGATCGTAGGTTTCGCGCGAGGTCAGCACATCCATCTCTTCGTTCAGCCAATGGCCGCGGTCCTCGCGTTTCAGCTCGGCGCTGAGATGCTGGTAGACCTTGATGAGATGAGTGACGTCGGCAAGCGCGTATTCGAGCTGCTTGTCGGAGAGCGGCCGGTGCCGCCAGTCGGTGAAGCGCGAGGACTTGTCCAGCCGGGCTCCGGTGACCTTCTGGACGAGCTGGTCGTAGGAAACACTGTCGCCGAAGCCGCAGACCATCGCCGCCACCTGCGTGTCGAACACCGGATGCGGCACCAGATCGCCGAGATGGACGATGATTTCGATGTCCTGGCGCGCCGCGTGGAAGACCTTCAGCACCGCTTCGTTGGCCATAAGCCGGAAGAACGGCTTCAGGTCGATGCCGGGCGATAACGGATCGACAAGCGCCTCAATCCCAGGCGCGGCGATCTGGATCAGGCAGAGGATCGGCCAGAAGGTCGTCTCGCGTATGAATTCGGTATCGACGGTGACGAATTCCGACTTTTCGAACGCCGCGACAACGCTCTCGAGTTCTTCTTGTGTGGTGATGACGTGCATCAAATCGCTTTTGGCACAGTATGAGGCCTCTTTCAATTTCAGCCGCGCGCGCTTTCGTCAAGCCGCCGCGGCGTAAGCGGCGGCTCGATCGTCGGATTCTCCCGTGAGAAATCGCGCCGCATGCCTGCGCGCCAACCCGCGATGCCCCTCAAACCGTCGCGGTCCGCGCCGCTAGGCGGGCGAGTCGTTCATGCCTCATAGGCTCTCGCCGGTACCCTCTCTCCCGTCGAGCCGGATCCTGCGCCGTCCGGCATGGCGTTCGGCGACGGCCGCCGGCCGAGCGCGCCCGCTGCGGCCAAGCTGAGCACGATGAACGGTAAGCCGATGCCAAAGGCCGAGCGGATGCCCCAGTGGTCGGAGACGAAGCCGAGCAGCGGCGGACCGAGCAGGAAGGCGACGAAGGAGATCTGCGACAATGCGGCAACGTTGATCGCGGCGGAGCGGTCCGTCCTCTGGGCCGCCGCCGAAATCGCCAGCGGAAAGATGGCGCTGCAGCCAATGCCCATGAGCGCGAAGCCCAGCATGGAGACGAAGGGCAGGGGCGAGAAGAAGACGATGAAGACGCCGGCAGCCATCGTTGCCAGAAGCACGCGCGCCACGCCGCTCGGCGAGTAGCGCTCGACGAAGCTGTCGGCGAAGAAGCGCGTCGTCGCCTGCGAGAAGGCGAACAGCGCCACGGTGATCCCGGCAACGAATGGCCCCGATTCGAACACGGTGCGCATATAGATCGCCGACCAGTCCATGCTGGCGCCTTCCATCAGCATCGCCGACAGCGTCACCGCGACGAGGATCAGGATCGGCAGCGTCGGCCGGGCGAACATCGGCGCTTTGCTGCCGGACGCGGCGAAACGGGCGGGCGCCGGTTCGAAGCCGCCGAGGAACAGCGCCACCGCGACGGCCACCATCGGCACCACCAGCGCCAGATGCAGTTGCGGCGACAGGCCGAGATGCGCTAGCGCGCCGCCGAACAGCCCAGCGCCGAAGAAGCCGATGCTCCAGAACGAATGCGCCCGGTTCATGATGCGGCGCTGGAGCAGGTGCTCGGTCCTGTCGGCCTCGACATTCAAGATTATTTCGATGCTGCCGATCATCAGTCCGACCGGGAGCAGCATCAGGAACAGAGCGGTCGGGCCTTGCGCGTGCACAGCGATGGCATAGGCGGCCCCGAGCAGCGGCACCAGCCAGAGCAGCGCGCGGCGAAAGCCGACCCGCTCCAGGATAGGCGTCGCCAGCGTCAGCGCGATCAGCGTGCCGATCGGCGTCCCGATCAGGGCGAGACCGAGCGTGCCGTCCTCGATCTGCATCGCATGCTTGATGTCGGGCAGGCGCGGGAAGATGTTGCCCATGGCGAAGGAATAGACCGCGAAACCGGCATAGACACGGTGCTGCGGAGCGAGTTTCAGGCCAAAGGTCATCGCGCGGACAATCCAATAAGGAGATTTTCGGTGGGCACCTCTCGGGGCCGCCAGTCGACTCTTTCTTGCATGAACAGGCAAAACATGCAACAACGTGCACAAATAAATAGGATCGTGCATGCTCACCGAGGAACGCCATCAACTCATTCGCGACCAGCTTGCGGCGGACGGAAAGGTGCTGGCCGGCGAGCTCGCCGGCCGTTTCGGCGTGTCGGAAGACACGGTGCGCCGCGATCTGAGGGAACTTGCCAAGGCCGGGCAGCTGCGCCGCGTCTATGGCGGAGCGGTCACCTCGGCGCCCTTTGCCGCCGCGACGCTCAGCCAGCGCAGCCGTCACGCGGTCGAGGAAAAAACGCGGCTCGCCAGCGCAGCCGTTGCGCTGCTGAGCGCGGGGCAGTCGCTCTTCATCGACGGCGGCACGACCAACGAGGCGATCGCCAGGGCGATCCCGCGCGACATGGAACTGACCGTCGCCACCAATGCGCTGGGCGTGGCCTCGGCGCTGGCGGACCTTCCCCTGGTCGAGCTGATCGTGCTCGGTGGCCGCTATGTGCCCGATCTCGGCACGTGCGTCGGCGCCGACACGCTCGCCGCGGTGGCGCAGCTCGGCGCCGATCTGTTCTTTCTGGGATCCTGCGGGCTGGATGTCGCGCGCGGCGTCACCGCCTTCGATTCGGCCGAAGCCGAGGTGAAACGCGTCATGGCGAAAAACAGCGCCGGCATCGTCATTGCCGTCACCAACGACAAGCTCGCCACCGCCGCGCCGTATCGTGTGACGGGAGCGGATGCGATCCGCCACCTTGTGGTGGAAAAGACCGCGCCTGCCGCCACGCTCGCCGATTTCCAAAGCCGGGGCGCGCAAATCCATTTTGCTTGAACGGCAGAAGCGGCGCCTGTGTGACCGGTTGCCTTGACAAAGCCGGCCTCTCATGCGCTTTTCGCGCCAATTTTCGAGCCGGGCTGATGCCCGCAATTTTCCGGACTTTACCCATGACCACGCATCGTTACCGCAGCCACACCTGTGCCCAGTTGAGAAAGAGCGACGTCGGCAATTCCGTCCGCCTGTCGGGCTGGGTGCATCGCGTGCGCGACCATGGCGGCCTGCTCTTCATCGACTTGCGCGACCATTATGGTCTGACCCAGATCGTCGCCGATCCGGACTCGCCAGCCTTCAAGGTCGCCGAGACGGTGCGCGGCGAATGGGTGATCCGCGTCGACGGCGAGGTCAAGGCGCGCCTGCCGGAGACGACGAACGCCAACCTGCCGACCGGCGAGATCGAGATTTTCGCGCGCGAGATCGAAGTGCTGTCGGCCGCCAAGGAGCTGCCGCTGCCGGTCTTCGGCGAGCCGGATTATCCGGAAGACATCCGCCTGAAATACCGCTTCCTCGATCTGCGCCGCGAGACGCTGCACAAGAACATCGTCGCGCGCACCAAGATCATCGCCGAGATGCGCAAGCGCATGGGCGAGGTCGGTTTCACCGAATTTTCGACGCCGATCCTCACCGCTTCGTCGCCGGAAGGCGCGCGCGACTTCCTGGTGCCGTCGCGCATCCATCCCGGCACCTTCTACGCGCTGCCGCAGGCGCCGCAGCAGTACAAGCAGCTGATCATGGTTTCCGGCTTCGACCGCTATTTCCAGATCGCTCCCTGCTTCCGCGACGAGGATCCGCGCGCCGACCGCCTGCCGGGCGAATTCTACCAGCTCGACCTCGAGATGAGCTTCGTGGAGCAGGACGATGTGCTCTCCACCATGGAGCCGGTGCTTCGCGGCGTCTTCGAAACCTTCGCTGCCGGCAAGCCGGTGACGCAGAAGTTCCAGCGCATCCCTTATGACGTGGCCATGCGCAAATACGGCTCCGACAAACCGGACCTGCGCAACCCGATCGAGATGCAGGCGGTCTCGGATCATTTCCGCGATTCCAGCTTCAAGGTGTTCGCCAACATCCTGGCCAACGACGCCAAGGCCGAAGTGTGGGGCATTCCCGCCAAGACCGGCGGCAGCCGCGCCTTCTGCGACCGTATGAACGCCTGGGCGCAAGGCGAGGGCCAGCCGGGGCTGGGCTATATCTTCTGGCGCAAGGAAGGCGACAAGCTCGAAGGCGCCGGCCCACTGGCCAAGAACATCGGCGAGGAGCGTACCGAGGCGATCCGCCAGCAGCTCGGCCTTGCCGATGGCGACGCCGCGTTCTTCGTCGCCGGCGACCCGAAGAAGTTCGTCACTTTCGCAGGCGCCGCTCGTACGCGCGCCGGCGAGGAGCTGAATCTGGTCGACCGGGAGCGGTTCGAATTATGCTGGATCATCGACTTCCCCTTCTATGAATGGGACGAAGAGGCGAAAGCGATCGATTTCGCGCACAATCCGTTCTCGATGCCACAGGGCGGCATCGAAGCCCTGACGACCAAGGATCCGCTCGAGATCAAGGCGTTCCAGTACGACATGGTCTGCAATGGTTTCGAGATTGCCTCGGGCGGCATCCGCAACCATCTGCCGGAAACCATGGTCAAGGCGTTTGAGATTCGCGGTCTGGATCGCGCGACGGTGGAAGAGCGCTTCGGCGGCCTCTATCGCGCCTTCCAGTATGGCGCGCCGCCGCATGGCGGCATGGCGGCCGGCGTCGACCGCATCGTCATGCTGCTCGTCGGGGCAAAGAACCTGCGCGAGATCACCATGTTCCCGATGAACCAGCAGGCGTACGACCTGTTGATGAACGCGCCTTCGGAAGCGACCCCGCAGCAGCTGCGCGAGCTGTCGCTGCGCGTCGCTGTGGCCAAGAAGGAAGGCTAGGACTCAGAGCCAAGCCTTTCTCTTCGCTTGAAGAATCGGCCTCAACAAAAAAGCCCGGCATCTCTGCCGGGCTTTGTTTGAGCGGTTCGCTCGATCAGTCCTGGTTCGCCTTGACCTTGACGCCGAGCGTCTTGGGCAGGTCGAGAGGGTTGGACATGGCGCCGGCCATGATCAGCGCGAACGGCACCGACGACGGCGGTTCGGCCGAGATTTCCAGGCTCTTCGGATCGTCGAGGAAGGTGTTGACCGCCGCCGAGACCTCGGCCGTCAGCTCGGGATTGTTGAGCTGCGCCATGCCGAACGGCACGATCGCCTTGGCCTGATTGGCGATGTCCTTACCTGACATGCCCTGCTGTTTGCCCACATAGTCGAGCACCTTGCCGGTCAATGAATCGTCCTCGAAGCGCACCGAGGCGCCGTTGAAGGAAAGCTGCTGCATCAGGCCGAGCATAGCCATGCCCTGCGCCGATTTGTCGGCGCCTTCCGGCTGCGAGGCGAGCTGCTTCTGCATAGCCTGCATCGACTTGATGAAGTCGACCGTGTAGCCGCCGAGGTCGAAGGTCATGCCGAGCGTGCCGGCATTCTCGACCGAGACGTCATATTTCGTCAGCTCCATCTTGCCGTCGCTCGGCTGCCAGGTGCCGGCCATGTCGATGTTGCCCGAGATGTTCTGGTAGCCGAGCGCCTCGATCGCTTCCTTCGACTTGGGGTCGTCGACCAGCGACAGGTCGGCGGTGAATTTTTCGGTGTTGGCGGTGAAGTCCATTGCCTTGCCGTCGGCCGGCGGGGTGATCTGGACGGCAAGCCCGTCCATCGCGAACGCCGTCTTGTCGCCGACCTTGACCGTCATGTTGGAGAGTTCGGCCGACTTGTACATCATCAGCGAGCCGAGCGGGTCGGTGCCGCCTTCGGCCGGGACCTTCATGTCGTGGATGACCACCGGGCTGAGGTTGAGCGTCACGCCGTCCTTGCTGTGCTCGAAAGGCGAGGTCGAGACGGTGGCGATCTCAAAGCCGCCATTGGCTTCGCTGACCCCTTCCAGCTTCACGTCGCCGATCGTCAGCGCTTCCTTCTCGGCCGCCGGCTTGATGGAGACGCCCTGCAGCACGGCGTTCGAATCGTCGCCGGAGACGCCGGTCCAGGAAATGTCGACGCCCTGGGCGGCAAGGGCTGCCTTGATGCGCTCGGCCACCGCCGGATCGGCGGCGAAGGCCGCGTTGAGCGGCAGCGTCAGCAGAAAGGTCGAAAAGGCCAGTTTCTTAAGCGTTGAGCGTTGGATCGTCATGGGCGAGTTCCCTGTCCTGATTTGGCTATGATGAAATTGTTTTGAAGCCTGCTCCATCACCATTCCGTGACGAACGGGACGGGAAGAAGGCATTTCCCGGCACATTTGTCGAAAATGGCGATGAAAAGCAAATGCCGGTCGGCAGCCATTGCTTGATGCGGTGAATTTGTCATGAAGGCCGCGGCCCCTTCCGCCAGCGTGTTGCATGCCAGATAGTGGCCGCATGTAACGGATTGATGTTGGCCGGCATGATAGAGCCGCCACGGCCTGTTGCAGATCGGCGGCAAATTGCAGCTGCCGCGGCGCCGTTTCCGTGAAATCCTTCACATCGCCGGGGCGCGCCTATGGCCGCGGCGAAATGCGCCGATGTTCACGCGACGCTTGCCGCGAATCACCCGCTCGGCTAGTCCAAAACCATGGGAAAGAGGCTTTTGCCGCCTGATGACAATGGCGGCGGCGACAAAATCGAACCGGTCGATCTGAAGGAAGCGCTTGAGAAGCGCTACCTTGCCTATGCGTTGTCGACCATCATGCACCGAGCACTGCCGGATGTGCGCGACGGACTGAAGCCGGTCCATCGCCGCATCATGCATGCCATGCGGCTGCTCAGGCTCAACCCCGATCAGGGCTTCGCCAAATGCGCCCGCATCGTCGGCGACGTGATGGGCAAGTTCCATCCGCATGGCGACCAGTCGATCTACGACGCTCTGGTGCGTCTGGCGCAGGAATTCTCGATGCGCTACCCGCTGGTCGACGGGCAGGGCAATTTCGGCAACATCGACGGCGATAACGCTGCCGCCATGCGCTACACCGAAGCGCGCATGACCGAGGTGGCGACCGATCTGCTTGACGGCATTAACGAGGACGCGGTCGATTTCCGGCCGACCTACAATGAGGAGGACGAGGAGCCGTCCGTTCTCCCCGGCGCATTCCCGAACCTGCTCGCCAACGGCTCCTCCGGCATTGCCGTCGGCATGGCGACCTCCATCCCGCCGCATAACGCCGCCGAGCTTTGTGACGCCGCGCTCCATCTGATCGAAGATCCGGACGCGCCGGTGGCGAAGCTGATGGATTTCGTCCAGGGACCGGATTTCCCCACCGGCGGCATCATCGTCGACAGCCGCGCCTCGATCCTCGAAGCCTATGAGACGGGCCGCGGCGGTTTCCGCGTGCGTTCGAAATGGGGCCAGGAGGATCAGGGCAGGGGCACCTGGAGCATCGTCGTCACTGAGATCCCTTACAGCGTGCAGAAGGCCAGGCTGATCGAGAAGATCGCCGAGCTCCTGATGGCGCGCAAGCTGCCGTTGCTCGAGGACATCCGCGACGAGAGCGCGGAAGACATCCGCATCGTCCTGGTGCCGAAGAGCCGCACCGTCGATCCCGGCCTGCTGATGGAATCGCTGTTCAAGCTCACCGAGCTCGAAAGCCGTTTCCCGCTCAACATGAACGTGCTGTCGCGCGGCAAGGTGCCGAACGTCCTCTCGCTGAAAGGCGTGCTGAAGGAGTGGCTCGACCACCGCCGCGAGGTTCTGATCCGCCGCTCGAAATACCGGCTTGGCGAGATCGAGAAGCGGCTGGAAATCCTCGCCGGCTACCTGATCGCCTATCTCAACATCGACGAGGTCATCAGGATCATCCGCGAGGAGGATGAGCCCAAGCAGGTGATGATGGCCCGCTGGTCGCTCACCGACAACCAGGCCGAAGCCATCCTCAACATGCGCCTGCGCGCCTTGCGCAAGCTCGAAGAGATCGAGATCCGCAAGGAATTCGACGGCCTCACCGCGGAAAAGAAGCAGATCGAGGCGCTGCTGGCGTCGGACGCCAAGCAATGGTCGACGATCAAGTGGGAAGTCACCCAGGTCCGCGACAAGTTCGGCCCCGAGACCAAGCTTGGCAAGCGCCGCACCCAGTTCGCCGACGCGCCCGAGCATGATCTGACCGATATCGCGCATGCCATGATCGAGCGCGAGCCGGTCACCGTCGTGGTGTCGGAAAAGGGCTGGCTTCGCGCCATGAAGGGCCACCTGACCGACCATTCGCAGCTTGCCTTCAAGGAAGGCGACAGCCTGAAGCTCGCCTTCCATGCCCAGACCACGGACAAGATCCTGGTCTTCACCACCGGCGGCAAGTTCTACACCATCGGCGCCGACCGGCTGCCGGGGGGGCGCGGCCATGGCGAGCCGATCCGCATCATCGTCGACATGGAGAACGACCAGGACATCGTCACCGCCTTTGTCCATGATCCGAAGCGCAAGCTGCTGCTCGTTTCCTATGACGCCAACGGCTTCGTCGTCTCGGAGGAAGAGGTCGTCGCCAACACCCGCAAGGGCAAGCAGGTGATGAACGTAAAGGCGCCGGACGAGGCCAAGCGCTGTATCCCGGTGTCGGGCGACCATCTCGCCATCGTCGGCGAGAACCGCAAGATGCTGGTTTTCCCGCTCGCCGAAATCCCCGAAATGGCGCGCGGCAAGGGTGTACGGCTGCAGAAATACAAGGATGGCGGCGTGCTGGATCTGAAGACCTTCACGCTTGCAACCGGCCTCTCCTGGCAGGATTCGGCCGATCGCACCTTCGTCAAGTCGCGCGAGGAACTTGCCGAGTGGATCGGGGCGCGCGCGGCCGCCGGCCGCATGGTGCCGAAGGGTTTCCCACGGACGGGTAAGTTCGGGTAGTGAGGCTCCCCCTCTCCCCTTGTGGGGTGAGAAGCGGTCCGCCTTAGCGGACGAAAAGCCAATTGCTTGGCTTTTCGAGCTTCGAACGCCCTGAGCCTGCGAAGGGCCGGGTGGTGGCCGATCCACCCCGGCCGGGCCCCCGCTGCTCCGCAGCGTCCCGGCGTTCGCCGGCCTTTCATCGTGCCACTGGCACGATGAATTCGCTACGCGAACCGGCTGCTCACCCCGCAAGGGGAGAAGGAAAAGGCACTATTTGGACTATCGTCACGATTGCTGCACTATGATGATGCATAAGCATCCATTGAACCATCGGGCAGGGGAGAAACGCCGGGTTGAAGCGGGCCGAGATCCAGAAGCCGGGGCAGCGACTGTTCGGTCTGTCGACGCCGCTGAGGGCAGCGGTCATCCCGCCGCTGTCGGCGGCACGCTGGCTCCTGGTCCTGATCGTGGCCGCCGGCGTCTATTTCTTCCACGGTTTCCTGTTCCCGGTGCTGGCGGCGCTGGTCATCGCCTTCGCCAGCTGGCCGCTCTACCGCCGGCTGCTCGTCGCGGTCGGTGGCAACCGCACCGTCGGCGCGACTTTGGCGATCCTGTTCATCCTCACTTTCCTGGTGGTGCCGATCGCGCTTGCCGGCACCTATGCCATCAATGAGCTGCGCGAGTGGGTCACCTGGGCGATCGAGACCAATCGGCACGGCGCGGTGACCCCGCAATGGATCGCCACCATGCCGGTGGTCGGCGAGTGGCTGAACGAGCAGTGGACGGGCTATCTCGGCCATCCAGGCGGCATCGGCGAGTTGATCCAGCTGATCAGCGGCTCCAACATCGGCACCATCTATCGCGGCGCCTTGGCCGCCGGCGGCAGCGCCTTCGGCCTGTTGCTGACGCTTCTGTTCATGATGATCGCGCTGTTCTTCGCCTATCGCGACGGCGAGTCTTTCGCGGCCCAGGTCGATCGCCTCGGCGAACGCATTCTGCCGACACGCTGGGAGCGGATCTCGCGTGTCGTGCCGGCAACCATCTCCTCGACCGTGACCGGCATGACCATCATTGCCATCGGCGAGGGCCTTGTGCTGGGTATCGCCTATTGGCTGGCCGGCGTGCCGTCGCCGGTGACGCTCGGCGCTCTCACCGGCATCATGGCGCTGATCCCCGGCGGCGCGCCGCTCTCCTTCACCCTGGTGTCGATCTACCTTGCCGCCAGCGGCAAGCTGATCGCCGGCGTGGCACTGTTCATCTGGGGCACGGTCGAGCTCTTCATCGTCGACAAGACGCTGCGGCCCAAGCTCGTCGGCGGCCCGATCAAGCTGCCGTTCCTGCCGACTTTTTTCGGCCTGATCGGCGGCGTCAAGACGATGGGCTTCCTCGGCCTGTTCATCGGCCCGGTATTGATGGCGCTGCTGGTCGCCATCTGGCGCGAGTGGCTGCGCGAAGTCGAATTGATGGACGAGATTCCACCAGTGGTCGACGGGGCCGGCGCGCCGCCCCAGATCGAGGCGGCCGCCGATCCAAGGAAGATTCAGGCCGGGTGAGCCACGGCGAGCGCCGCCCGGCGCTTGCGACCCTCATGCAATTGCCACAGCGAATGCGCCACCAGCGTCACGATCAGGACCGTGCCGCCGATTAGGCTGTTGCGCGAAGGCGCCTCGGCGAAGATCAGCCAGACCCACACCGGGGCGAGCACGGTTTCCAACAGATAGAACATCGCCACCTCCGGGCCCGAAATGTATTTCGGGCCGTTGGCAAGGCAGAAGAACGAGATCGGCATGATCACGGCGCCGTTGAAGATGATCCACCACGGCGCGTTGACATGCAGCCCTTCGCCCGAAACCATGAAGACGGCGAGCCCCAGCGGTATGATGACGCCCACGAGCGCGGTGAAGCCCATATCCTTGCCGCTGGCGCGCGAAATGGTGATGGCCAGGGCGATGAAGAAGGCCGAGCACAGGGCCATGAAATCGCCGAACAGATGCCCGGTGCCGACGGAGCCGCCGACGATGACCAGCACGCCGAAGATCATCGCCAGCATGGCGATCACGGTTGCCAGCTGTGGTCTTTCCTTGAGGAAAAGCCATGACAGCAGCGCCGCGAACACGGTGTTGAAGGCCAGGATGAAGACAAGGTCGGCCGTCGAGGTGTGATAGACCGCCGTGACGAAGGTTATCCCGGTCAGGCCGTAGCAAAAAGCCACGGCAAGTCCCGACCAGCCCGGAATGAGCCGGGGCGCGTTCCTGTCGAACGATCGCCAGATGGCCCATATCACCAGCCCCGCCAGCAAGGTGGTGCCGGTGCGCAGCATCATGATCGTCCAGGGTGTGCCGTCGGCGAGCCGGATCAACGGTATATCGATGGTCAGCGTCAGGCCGCCAATGGCGGTGATCAGCAGACCTTTTTGGTGATCGGTATGGGTGGACACTTGGCAGTCTCGCAAGCAATCTTGAGGAGGCGCAAAGCGGCCATGCCGCGGTCCTTCCAGCCTGAGGGCCGAAAGACCAGCGTCCTCCTCCTTGAAACAGTTTAAGGGTGGAGCGTAGGGCGGTTCAGCGACTGACCGCTTCGTGGTCGTAGCGTTCCCAGCCTTTCGGGCCGAGATGCTCCTGCGGCATGAAGCGCATCTTATAATTCATCTTGCGCGAGCCGTTGACCCAGTAGCCGAGATAGACGTGGGGCAGGCCCATCGCCTTGGCGCGGGCGATGTGGTCGAGGATCATGAAAGTGCCGAGCGAGCGATCCTCGAAGTCGGGATTGAAGTAGGAATAGACCATCGACAGGCCATCGGCCATCTTGTCGGTGAGTGCGACGGCTATCAGTTCGCCATGGCCCTTGCCGGTTATGAACGTGTCGGGGCCGCGACGCCGGTATTCGATGATCTTGGTGTCGACATGCGTGTCTTCCACCATCATGGCATAGTCGAGCACGGTCATGTCCGACATGCCGCCGCGACGATGCCGGGCGTCGAGATAGGCGCGGAAGAGCGAGTATTGCTCGGTCGAAGGCTGCGCGTCATGCATGGCGCCGACGAGATCGGCATTGTGCTGGACGACGCGGCGCATGTTGCGGCTGGGCACGAATTCCTGCGCCAGGATGCGCACCGAAACGCAGGCGCGGCACGATTCGCAGGCCGGGCGGTAAGCGATGTTCTGCGAGCGCCGGAAGCCGCCTTGCGTCAAGAGGTCGTTCATCTCCGGCGCCTTGTCGCCGACGAGGTGCGTGAACACCTTGCGCTCGAACTGTCCCTCCAGATAGGGGCACGGCGACGGCGCGGTCAGGAAAAACTGCGGCGACTGGGTCGGATGCTGCGTCATCTAATCTTGGAAACGCTCCTGCGAATCGCCCTACCTTTGGCCCGGCCGGCGAAAAATTCAACAGGATTGTGCTGCCGCGACGGCGTCGGCCTGTTCATATTTGAGCACAAGCGAGGCGGCGGTTCGATGAACGCGGCCGTGGACACGCGTCAGATATCGGTGCGGGTGACCACGGTGCCGAGCAAAAGGTCGTGCAGCGTGCGCTTGCGGTCGGAGAACAGCGTGACCAGCAGCACCAGCGGCGTCAGGATGACGTTGCCGGCCCAGAACAGCACCGAGTGAACCACGGCCGTCATGCCGTCGATGCGGCTGCCGTCGAGCTTCTCCAGGCGGATGCCCATGATCTTCATGCCGGTCGTCGCCTGGTCGCGGCTGCCCAGCGTGTTCCAGATGTAGAGAATGGCGACCATGGGCACCAGCACCGAAAACAGCGCCCAGCCGAGGCCGAAGGTCAAAAGCCCGAGAATGGCGACCAGGATGGCGAAGGGAATGGTCAGCAGCGCGACGAAGAAATAGTCGAGCAGGAAGGCAAAGATGCGCCTTGTCCGCACCCCGCGATAGGCGCGGGTGTCCTCGAACCTGGTCATGATGATCTCGCCGTCCAATACGTGTGCGCTCATATCCGTTCCTCGATCGCGGCATCCGCTTGAGGATGCCTGTCGCCCTTGTCAGATGGTGAGGGCGGTCCGGAATTCAAGGAAAGTGCCCGCCGGCGGACGGGTGCGATATCAGAAGATGCCGGGACAGAGCCTGTAGCGAACTCGCGTGAGATAGTCGCGATATTCCTCCGTCAGCGCCAGGATGCGTTCCTCGCGCAGGATGCGATGGATCTGGAACACGGTGATGATCGCGTAGACGGTGAAATTGTAGATCGAGAAACTCGACAGCAGGAAAAGGATATGTCCCGCCAGATAGCCGGCATAGATCGGGTGCCGCACGAAGCGGTAGGCGCCGCCGGTGACGACGCCGCGATTGGCAGGCAGGATGGCGAAGGAGCGGCCGAGGGACATCTTGCCCCAGATCACCAGCCACAGCGCCAGGAATTGCAGCGGCGCCGCGATATAGAGCGGGATGATGGCGGCTCCGTCCTGGAGCGACACGAAACCCGAGCCGAAACCGGCCGTCAACGAGATGAATACCGTGAAAGGGCTCCAGTCGCGGACAATCGGTCGGCGTGCCAGGAGCAGCCAGGTGAAAGTCAGGACGTCGGATATCATCAGCAGCAGGATGTTCAGCCGGCCCGGATCGATGACCAGATGGCGCGCACCGCGATAGATGAAGACCGCGGCGACCAGCAGCGCGATGAAACGGAACAAGCCCTCGCGCAGGTCGGCGAGGGCCTCGCTGCTTCGCAGTCCGGACCAAAAACCAGTCTCTGCGCCAGGCAGCGCACCACTTTTGGAAATCGCCAACTCTGTTACCCCGGTCCCCTCGGCATGACCATTGCACGCAAGCCTTGCCGTCCGGTTAAGGTCTCGCATGCTTTTGGTTGCATTACGGATTCGTCTGCCCTGGGAATGGTGTGTTGCCTGTTGAACATGACATTCTTCCCGGTCTAGCTTGCTGCGGCGCACAAAGGGGACGGGGACATGGACTACGACATGCTGGTCATCGGCAGCGGCCCTTCGGGACGCCGCGCCGCGGTGCAATCGGCCAAACTCGGCAAGTCGGTGCTGGTGGCCGACAGGGGCCGGCGCCTGGGCGGTGTCTCGGTGCATACAGGCACCATCCCGTCGAAGACGCTGCGCGAAACGGTGCTCAACCTCTCGGGCTGGCGCGAACGCGGCTTCTACGGACGCGGCTACCGGGTCAAGCAGGACATCTCGATCAGCGACCTGGTCGACCGGCTGCACAAGACGCTGGACCATGAGGTGGAGGTGCTGCAGCACCAGTTCATGCGCAACACGGTGAGAAGCGCGCGCGCCGCGGTGAAGTTCCTCACGCCCAACAAGGTCAGCCTGACCGCCGACAATGGCGACTACAGCGAGATCGGCTTTGCCAACGCGCTGATCGCCGTCGGCACCCGGCCGCACCGGCCGGCCGACGTGCCCTTCGACAAGAAGCGCGTCTTCGACAGCGACGAGATGCTGGAGCTCCACCATCTGCCGCGCACGCTGACGGTGATCGGCGCCGGCGTCATCGGCGTCGAATACGCCACCATCTTTTCCGCGCTCGACGTGCCGGTGACACTGGTCGAGCCGCGCAACACCATTCTCGATTTCATCGATCGCGAGATCGTCGACGACTTCATCCACCAGATGCGCGACCGCGGCATGACCATCCGCCTCGGCAGCACCGTGAAGGAGATCGCCTCGAAGCCCGATCATGCCGAGGTGACGCTGGCCGATGGCCGCACCATCCGCTCCGAGATGGTCCTATACGCCGCCGGCCGCACCGGCAACGTCGCCAGCCTCGGCCTCGACCTGGTCGGCATCGAGGCCGACGCCCGCGGCCGCATCAAGGTCGATCCGCACACCTTCCAGACCAGCGTGCCGAACATCTACGCTTCCGGCGATGTCATCGGCTTCCCGAGCCTTGCCTCGACCTCGATGGAACAAGGCCGGGTGGCGGCCTGCCACGCCTTCGGCGTCAATCTGCCGCCGCCGCCCGAGAGCTTTCCCTACGGCATCTACGCCGTGCCGGAGATCTCGACCGTCGGCCTGTCGGAGGAACAGGTGCGCGACAGCGGCGCCCCCTACGAGGTCGGCCTGGCGCGGTTCCGCGAGACCTCGCGCGGCCATATCATGGGTGTCTCGAGCGGCTTCCTGAAACTGTTGTTTTCGGTCGAGACGCGCCGCCTGCTTGGCGCCCATATCGTCGGCGAGGGCGCCACCGAGCTCATCCATATCGGCCAGGCGGTGATCAACCTCGGCGGCACGGTCGACTTCTTCGTCAACAACACCTTCAACTATCCGACGCTGGCGGAAGCCTACAAGATCGCCGGCCTGGACGCCTGGAACCGGATGGGGCAGGGGTGAGGGGATCCGGCCGGGCCGGCCGGTCACACTTCCAGCCGCGACAGCAGCGAAAGCATCACGTCGGCCGATGGCATCGGCAGCACCGCCTCGATTTCCGCCGGCCGCACGCCGGCCACGGCGTCGGCATCGCCCGCCACGGTGCCGAGCGGCCCGCGGAACCCATGCTTCGACCAGGCGAGTTGCTGCAGCTTCGGGCTGGCCAGCGCTTCGAGCAGCGAGTCGACCGCCGGATCGATGACGATCAGCGGATGCGCCGAATAGACGGTGGGGCGCGGATAGAGGATCTCCGGCTTGGCGCCGGCGCCGGCCTGCACGCGCTGCCAGCGGACCGGATCGGCGAGCGCCCATTCCACGAGTTGGTTTTCGTAACCCACCACCATCGGCTCGGCACCCAGGCCTCCGGCGATATACTGATCGAACAGCTTGCCAGATGAGGACGATTTCAGGCCCATGCTGCGGAAGATCGACTTGGCCTCCTCGCCATGCTGGGCGAGCAGTTCCTGCGTGGCGACGTCGCCGCTCATCAGGCTGAGCACCAGACCGGAAAACATGAAGCCGGAATTGGACCGGTTGGGATCGGTGGAGACGATGCGGGCGCGGCCATAGAGCTCGGAAATGCCGAGATCCGACCAGTTCTTGCCGGCCAGGATCGCGTCGAGCAGCGCCTTGAGATCGAGCTGGTTGTAGCCGCCCTTGGCGGCGACGGTGACCAGCCCGCTCTTCTTCAGGCCTTCGACCACCGGCCCCCATGTGTAGACGACGATCGGCGAGTTGAGCACAACCTGGTCGTTGCGGATGGAAACGCCGCTCTTGCGCGCGAGGTCGACCATGATCGACGAGGACGGCCACAGGAATTGCGGCTTCTGCGTCAGGAGCGCAGGCTCGCGCACCATTTCGACCGAGCCGGCGACGCGGGCATCGAGCTCCAGCCCGTAGCCGCCCAGTGCGCTGATCACGTCGGGATCGGCGAGGAAGGCCTGCTTCTCGCCGCCGATGAAGCCGAACAGATGCGCGCGGTTGCCGAGATAGCCGCGGAACTCCGGCCGGTCCTTGAGCGTCAGGTAGCCGCCCGTACCGGCCGCGGCGGCGGCAAGCAGTCCCAGTCCGAATGCGCGGCGAGAAAGGGCCATCAGCGACCGATATCCTCTTTCAGCGACTCCTGGATGAGTCGAAGGTCAACATCGAGCGTACCAAGCTCGGAGTCCGCCTGGCTGTCGGCATAGTGGACGAAGGCGTCCTGCAACTTGGTGATCACCGCGCCGATCGTGGCGAGCCGCTGCTGGCTCGGCGCCCGGCGGTCGGCCAGCGTCGCATAGCCTTCCGCAACCTCCGCCGCCTGCGGCACGTAATAGGTCAGGAAGCGCCGGACGGAAGCCGCGCTTGCCGGCTTCGCTTCGACCTTGGAGATGACGTCGGCGGCGATGTCGGACAGGTTTTTCACCTTGGCCTTCATATCCTTGTCGGCGATCGAGCTGGCCGCCGCCGCCAGCCGGTCCGCGGCGGGCTGCGCCTGCGCCAGCAATTCGCGCGCGAACGCCACCTGGCCGCCGCCGATCGAGCGCAGGTCGAGCCCTTCGAAAAGCTGGCGCGGCGCCAGCACGAAGATCAGCCCGGCGAACACCAGCGCCGAGATCACCGCTGAGACCAGGAAGGGGAAATGGGTGAGGGTGCTGAGACCAATCAGCAGCGCGGCCGAAACCAGCCCCGCCACGATCCAGTTCCAGTCATTGCCGAACAAGCCGCGCATGATTGGCCTTAGTTGTAGCCGCGCGCGGCGCGGAAGGCGCCAGCAAGGTCGGCGCCGCCGTCGAAGACACGCGCCGAGGTCGCCTTGGCGAGACTGTCGAGCTGGCTCTTGTCGGCATCGCCGAAGGTGATGCCGAACACCGGCACCCGCACCAGCGCCTGGCGCCATTCAGCCAAGAACGGTTCGGCGCTGCCGTCGGTGCGGCCGTCCGTCATGATCACGATGGCCGGCAGGTATTTCGAAAGGTCGGGCGTGGCCAGGATCTTCTGCAGCGCCTGTGACGCGCAGGCATACATGTCGGTGCCGCCGCCGGCGCGTTGCTGCGCCACGTCGCCCAGCAGCTGGTTCTGGCCGGCCGGATCGCCGGTCGCGTCGAAGATGTCGCGCACCGTGCTGTCGAAAGGCAGCACGAAGATATGGTCGGAGGGCGTCCACTGCACCAGCACCTCGCTCGACTTTTCCGGCGTGAACAGGAATTGGGCGGCCTGCTGCAACTGTGTTTCGCCCTCATTCTCCATCGAGCCGGAGAAATCGAAGCAGAGCGCCGTCAGCGAAGGCTTGCGCAGCGCCTGCTGGTAGAGGTCGAGCGCCTTGCGGATCACCGCCGGCTCCGGCATGCGGATCGATGTCACCAGCCTGCCGGGGTCGAAATTCCAATCGGGCTCCGCCGTCGCCTGGACCGCAGCCCCGCCGAGCGGCAGCCGCCGGCCGGTGTCGGCGATGCGCTTGCGCACGGCGTCCGATTGCAGATAGGCAAGCAGGTCGGTGAAGAATTTCTCGACGTCGGTGCCGCGGCCGTGATCGATGAAGCCGAGCGGGGAATCGCCGACCGCCACGCCATCGGCCGGATAGACCGCATAGAGCGGCTCGTCGCCCATCTGCTTCAGCTTGTCGTTGGTCTCCTTCAGCGTCGCCTCGTAATTCCACATCGCGTCATAGAGCGTGCCCTTGCGCGCGGAATCGACATAGAGATCGGCCAGCCAGCCTGACGAACCGGAGGAGCGGGCGACGCCCTGCAACAGGGCGCCGACCGTGTCGTGCACGGAGGCGTTGTTGAGGTCGCCGGGCTCGATCACCTGCTTGCCGCCGAGCGCGCTGGACAGCATCGCCAGATAGGCGCTGGCGCCGGAATTCGACTGCGTTGCCGACGTCATCAGGAATTTGAGCTTGCCGTCTTTCACCGCGGCAAGGATGTCCTTCATGTACACGTCGTTGCCGACCCAGCCCAGTTCGGCGGCCTTGGATTTGCGCACGCCGAGGATGACCGGCATCTGCGCGATAGAGGTGAGGTTGCGTACCTTGCGGCCGGTATCGAACAGGTCGACCCAAACGCTCGATGCCGGCCACACCGCATCCTGGTCGAGGCCGGCGGGCTTCTGCAGGCCGAGGCCAATATCGAGCGAGCCCTGGTAAGAGATGGAGCAGGTCGCGCCCTGCTTGGCGCAGAACTCCTGCACGATCGGTTCCAGCACCGTGTTTTCGGAACCGGAGACGATCGAGAATTTGACATGGCTCGAATTGCAGGCGGCGAGCAGCAGCGCGGCCGCCAGCACCAGTACGGACGAAAGCTTCATTCGCATCGAGGCCCCGTCAGCCTTGGAGCCGGATGGTTTCAGGTCCACTTGACCTGAAACCATCCGGCTCCAAATCAAAGAGATAGAGCATGATGTCGTCCGAAAACCGCTTCACACTTTTCGGCATCATGCTCCGGTCAGCGCTTTCTTGAGGTCGGCGGTCATCTGGTCCATCTGCTTTTCGGCATCGGCCCGCTTCTGCCGGCCTTGCTCCTGGACCTTGAGCACACCCTGCACGGTATCGATCAGATCGCGGTTGGCCTGCGCCAGCGTCTCGACATCGACGATGCCGCGCTGCGCCTGCTCTTCGATCGAGATGGCCTGGTCCTTCATCATCTTCGATGTCTGGCGGATCATCTCGTTGGTGGCGTCGGTGACCGTCTTTTGCAGCTCCAGCGCCGACTTCTGGTTGGTCAGCCCAAGCAGGATGACCATCTTCTGCTTCCAGGCAGGCACCGTCAGCGCCGAGGTCGCCTGCAGGTTCTCGATCAGCGTCTCGTCGCCCGACTGCACGATGCGGATCTGCGGCAATTGCTGGATGCCGAGCTGGCGCGCCTGCACCAGATAGAAGATGCGCTTTTCCAGCCGGTCGAGCGCCTGCACCGCGTCCTGATAGGCCTGAGCCTCCAGCGCTCCGGCTGAATCGCTTGCCTTGGCGTCGGCCGCGGCCTTGAGCTTCGGCAATTCGTTGGCGCGGTAATCGTCCACGAATTTCTTGCCGGCCTGCGCATAGGCGTCGAGGTTGAGGATGGACTCCTTCGTTTGCTCGTGGAGGTCATCGAGCACGGCGATGTCTCGGCGCAGCGTGTCCTTGTGACGATCGAGCTCCAGGCCGATGCGGTCGATCTGCCCGGCCACATCCTCGTATTTATCCTTGAAGCGCTCGAGCCGCGCCTTGAACGAGGAGAACAGGTTGCTCAGGAACCCTTCCTCCTTCAGCGAGGCGGGGTCGAGATTCCGGGCTTTCATGATGATATCGGTCAGCAGCGTGCCGGTGTCGCCGAGATCGCGGTTGCGGATCTGCGACAGAATCTTGTCGGCATAGTCGCTGACCGCTTGCTGGGCGCGGTCGCCGAAGACCGAAATCGCCGCGCGGTCGCGGATATCGATGCCGCCTTCGATCCTGGCGACTTCACCAGGATTGGCCGCGATTACCGGCAATTTCGAAGTGTCGTCGAGCAGAGTGATGCTGTTCTCGTCGGCCATTCAGACCTCCCCGTGAGTGAACAGTATCTCGATAGACAGTGTGTGACAGACATATGACAGCAGGGCGGTACGCCGCTCTGGGTTGTGAAATGCCTGACCCTTCAACTCGTGCCTGGACGAGGCACCTCTACCCGCGTTGCGGCAGGCGACCGGGCGAGCAGCGGCAGGCAGATGAGATAGAGCGCGGCACCCGCGATCCACACCAGCCCGGGAAAGAAGCTGCGTGTGCGGAAATAGAGCGTTGCGATGGCAAGCGGCCCGACCACCGAGACCAGGCTGGTCATGCTGGTAAGCACGCCCTGCAGCCGGCCCTGGTGATCGGCGCCGACCCGTGACGTGAGCAGGGATTGCAGTGCGGGGGTGCCGATGCCGCCAAGGCAGAAGAGCGGCAGCAGCGCGAAGGCCATCCAGCCCCGCCAGGCAAGCGCGACCGAGACGTAGGCCGCGCTGTCGGCGAGGATGGCGACGAGCAGCGCGCGCCTTTCGCCCCAGCGCTCGGCGATCGGGCCGGCGACGAAGCCTTGCGCTCCGGCATGGAACAGGCCGAACAGCGCCAGCGAGATGCCGACGGTGAACAGGTCCCAGCTGAATTTGTCCTGGACATAGAGCACCCAGATCGTACCGCCGACCTCGCCGACGAGGCTGAGCACGGCGAAGGCGCCGAGCAGCGGCAGCAGGGTAGGGAAAGAAAAGGCCCAGCACAGCGGCGCCAGCGGGTTGAGCGACGGCATTTCCACCGGATTGCCGGCGCGTTTCGGTTCCGGCAACAGGAAGAAGGCGAGCGCCAGGTTCAGGCCGTTGAGGGCGGCGGCGGCCAGGAACGGCGCGCGCAGCCAGACGTCGCCCAGCACGCCGCCCAAAGCCGGGCCGGCAATGAAGCCGACACCGAAGGCAGCGCTCAAATGGCCGAAGCCGCGGGCGCGGCGGTCCTCTTCGGTGATATCAGCCATCAAGGCCGAGGCAACCGCCATGCTGGCGCCGGTGATGCCGGCGATGATGCGCCCGGCGAACAGCAGTGGCAGCGACGGCGCGAAAGCCATGAAGAGGTAGTCGGCCATCGCGCCCGCCAGCGACAGAAGCAGCACCGGCCGGCGGCCATACCGGTCCGAGAGCGCGCCAAGCAGGGGCGAGAACACCACCTGCATGGCGGCATAGACGGAGAGGAAGGCGCCAAAGATCCAGCCGATGTCATCGACATGGCCGACCGAACGCAGCAGGCCAGGCAGCACCGGCATGACCAGGCCGATGCCGACGGCGTCCATCGCCATGGCCATCAGCAAAACGAGATAGGCTCTTTTCACCGCCCGCTACTTTCCATTAATTTATCGTCGATAAGGGTAGACTCCTTATCATCGATAAAGAAACGGACGCAAGAGATGAAGCTGGACAAGCGACAGATTGTCGATGCGGCGCTCGACCTGTTGAACGAGGTCGGCATCGACCAGTTGTCGACGCGCCTGCTGGCGCAGCGGCTGAAGGTTCAGCAGCCGGCGCTCTACTGGCATTTCAAGAACAAGCGCGCCTTGCTTGATGCGATGAATGAGGAAATACTCAGGCGCGGTCACAACCACCCGATGCCCGCGCCCGGCGAGAGCTGGCAGGATTTCGTGCGCAGCAATGCGCGCAGTTTCCGCGGCGCGCTGGTTGCTTTCCGCGATGGCGCACGCGTTCACGCCGGCACCGAGGCCGAGCCCGGCGAAGTCGAGCGGTTCGAAAAATTGCTGCATTTCCTGGGCGATGCCGGTCTCAGCCCGGTCATGGCGCTCGAGCTTTTGATCTCGATCGGCCGCTACACGGTGGGCTGCGTCCTCGAGGAGCAGGCGGAATACCCGGCAGGTCCCGGCCGGGGCGCCGCGCTGGACGAGGCGGCAAGCGGCCTGCCTTTGTTCAGTGAGGCGCTCGCCCGTTACCGGGCCGGTGGCCACGCGGCGCTTTTCGAGAACGGCCTCGACCTGTTGATTGCCGGCGCCGAGGCCCGTTTGGCCGGCGCGGTCAGGCCGCCGGCATAGGACCCGCCAGCCACTGCCGTATGATCGCGGCGTCCGCATCGCCGAATTCATGACCCGAGGCAACGATGCGCGCGTCGACCTCGGCGTGGCGCTGGCTGAACAGTGTCACCAGGGCGGGCGCGAAAGGGCCATAAGTCTGGTCGGCTGCGCCGGCGACGATCAGCACGCGCGTTCCCGACAAGTCGGTCATCGGCGAAATGTCGAGCACCGGCATCGCCCGCAGTAGCGCCGCCCGCCTCACAAGACCGGGATGAAGCAGCAGAAGTGTCGAAACCAAATTGGCGCCGTTCGAGTAGCCGAGAAATGTCGCACGTTGCAGGTCGAGGCCATAGCACTCCGATACTTCCACCGCGAATTCGGCATAGGCGGCGGTCTCGTCGCGGATGCTGGCCTGTTCGAAACTTGTCGGCGTGATTCGCTCGAACCAGCGGAAGCCGTCGTCCTGGGGGATGCGCCCACGCGCCGCAACCAGCGTCACGTCAGGCGCGATCTTCCTTGCAAGCGGGATGAGTGTCGTTTCGTCCACACCCGATCCGTGCAACAGAAAAACGCATTTGCCGGTCGACTTTGCGGGCGTCACCACCCGGTAGCGAAAGCCGAGATCGCTGTGCAGGATGCTGTTTTCGTCGCTATATTCAGGAGCGCTCATATCCATTTGATTCCATAAGAGATTTGTTGATTTGCCGGCTTCAAAACGGAATATTTTCGCTCTCCGCGAAAGTTGATTGAACCATGCGCATTTCAGCCCGTTTCTGCGTCGATACACTCCCCTTGGGAGGAATCGAAGCGGTGCGCCCCGGGGGTCGCATTTGCTGGCTATGAACAACCAGCTTTGAGGCCTTTTGTCGATGATCACCCCTGTCCCTAACGATCGCGACAAGCGTATCGGAGAGCGCGATACGCGTATCGACGTGCTGCGCGCGCTCGCGCTGCTCACCATTTTCGTCGACCATGTGCCGGGCACGGTCTTCGAGAACTGGACCTACAAGAATTTCGGCTTCTCCGACGCGGCCGAAGCCTTCGTGCTGCTTTCCGGCATCTCGGTGGCGCTGGCCTACGGCACGAAGTTCAAGCCGGGCGGCAGATTGCTCGCGACCCTGAAGATGTGGCGGCGCGCAGGCGTGCTCTACATCTCCCACATCGTCATCACGATGGTGGTAATCGCGCTGTTTTGCGCTGCCGCGCTGTTCGTGCACCGGCCGGAAATGCTGACGATGATCAACATCGAGCCGTTGATGAAGAACACGCCGCAGGTGCTGCTCGGCATCGTCACGCTCGGCCATCAGCTCGGCTACAACAACATCCTGCCGGTCTATGCGGCGCTGCTTCTGGCGGCGCCTGCCTTCGTGCTGTTCGTCAGCTACCGGCCGGTGCCGGCGCTGATCGTGTCCGGCCTGCTCTGGCTCGTGGCCGGCATCTGGCAGATCGCGCCGCCGAACTATCCCGAGCCCGGCTTCTGGTTCCTCAACCCGCTGTCCTGGCAGTTCCTGTTCAATATCGGCCTTGCCGCCATGCTGCATGTGAAGCGGGGCGGGCGGATCCCGGTCAATCCCTGGCTGTTGGGCGCTGCCGGCATCTATGTCGTCGGCGCGGCGATCTGGGTGCACAGCCCGCTCTGGGGGCAGATCACGTGGTTCAACCTGCCGGTGGTGATCGGCGGCTTCGACAAGACCTTCCTGTCGCTGCCAAGGCTCCTGCACATCCTGTCGGTCAGCTATCTGATCGTGGTGCTGCCGGCGGTCTCCAACTTCTTCCGCGTCCGGCCCGACAATCCGCTGGCGATCCTGGGCAAGCGCTCCCTGCCGGTGTTCATCGCCGGCACGCTGCTTGCCATGGCGGCGCAGGTTCTGAAGCTGATCAATCCGGGCGGCCTCGCCTACGACACGCTGCTGATCGCGGCCGGCATCGCCATGCAGCTCGCGCTTGCGCTCTACCTCGAATGGCTTGCTGGCCTCGGCCCCTCGTCCCGCGCCAAGCCGGCGCGCGAGGAGCCTGCGCGTGCGCCCTTCGGCGCACAGCCGCTGCCGGCGAGGGCGGGTGGTTACTGACCGCATTGCAAGGAAAAGCGCCCGGCCTATCCGTGCGGAACCATCCGAACTTGCTCAGGCTTTCGGTGCCGGACCGGTCGAGCCTCTGACGACGAACTCGACCCCCATCGTCTCGCGCCGCACCGCGCCGTCATGGTCGAGGATCATGCGCGCGGCGCGGCGGCCGATCTCGGTGATCGGCTGCGCGATCGTGGTCAGCGGCGGCGTCGACAGCGCGCCGTCCGGCACGCCGTCGAAGCCGACAATGGAGACATCGCCGGGAACGTTGAGGCCTCGTCCTATCAGCCAGTCGATGGCGATCAGGGCCATGCGATCCGACATCGCCAGGATGGCGGTCGGCCGTTCGCCTGTGGCGAAGATCGCCTCGAGGCCAGCCCTGGTGCTCTTTTCCTCGTTCTCGGTCTCATAGACCGGGATTTTCGCCGTATCGATGCCGAAGCGGGAAAGCTCCTCGAAATAGCCGGCAAGGCGATCGCGCGTTCCGGTGTAGACGGCGCTGCGGACCGCTTCCGGCGTCGCGAAGCCGGTGCGGTTGTCGGCGAAGCCGAGCGACAGGACGGCAAAGCGGCGATGGCCAAGGTCGGCGAGATGGCGGGCGGCAAGCCTTGCGCCGGCGACATTGTCGACCCCGATCGCCGATACGGTCTCGTCCTGGAAGCCGAGCTCCAGCGCAACGAAGGGCAGCCTGCGCTCGCGCGTCAGGTCGACGAGGCGCGAGCCGCCTTCGATGCAGAACAGCACGAAACCGTCGACAAGCGCGCTCTGGATGTTCCAGGCGAGCTTTTCCTGGTTGGCGGCCGAGACCAGCGCGATGCCGGCGCCGGTGGCGTCGCAGGCTTCGGAAATGCCGGCCATCATCACGCGGGCGAAGGGATCGTCGAAGAAATAGGAGAGGGGCTCCGTGGTGGCGACGCCGATGGCGTTGACCTTGCCGGCGCGCAGCAGCCGGCCTTTCGGGTCCGGTCCGGCATAGCCCATCTGCTCCGCGACAGCCTTGACCCGCTCGCGCACTTCGGCGCGCACGATCTCGGGCCGGCTGAAGACATTCGAGGCCGTGCCATGCGAGACCCCGGCGGCCTTGGCGATGTCGGCCAGCCTGATCGGTCTTGCCTGGCCTTCGAGGAGTGATGCCATCTCGTTCCTCCGAATCCGGTCACGCCACGAACATGACCGCTGAATTGCTGCCGGTCATCTAACATTTTTGTTGGATCGATTCAAATTTCGGTTGACGTCGGGCAAATGAGGTCTATGATTTGAATCGATCCAAGTTCTGCTTCGTGACGGAGCGGATTTCGACAGGAGGGTGCCATGCATCCGGTGAGTTATTTGTTCGAGGACATATACCGCAACGACTGGGGCATCGCCTCGGTCATCGTCAGCGAGAAGCGGCGCGGCAGGTCGAGTCCATGGAGGCGCGCGCCGCGCTTTCTCGTGGAGCGCAAGCGCGGCTGATCTGCAGCCTTATTTCACGCCAGCGCATTGGATCGGTTCAATTCAAAGGAGGAGCAGCCATGCATCCGATTGGCCATCTGTTTCAGGACATCTATCGCAACTATTGGGGCATCACGCGCGGAACCGAGCAACCTGAGCGGCGCTGCGTGGATGGATTGCCTGTACGCCAGCGCAAGCGGCGTTTCGGCCGAAGATAGTTCAGGCAAAGATAGATCAGGGTCGCGGGCGCCACAGCGCCGAGACAGCGATCGCCAGCCAACCGGCGATCAGAAGGGTGCCGCCGATGGGCGCCGACATCGGGAACAGCCGCGCGCCGAGAAAATCGCGGGCAAGCAGATCGCCGCAGAACAGAAGCAGCCCCGCGAGCAGGACGATGCTGGCGATCCTGAGGCAGCGGTTGCCACCGGCAAGGCCGATGGCGAGGAACACCGGCGCATGCATCAGCAGGAAGTTGGCGGCGGTGCCGGTGAAGGCGCCGCCGCGATGCGCGGCGGCAGCCGACAGCGCCACGCCGGCGGCGCCGACAAGCCCGGCTGCCAGCACGAGGAGGCGGCTCCCGCCGTCTGATGCTTGCCCGGTAAGGCTCATCCTGGATGCTCCATGCTGCGGTTGGGCGGATGCGCCGGTCAAGACTCGCCGGCCTCCAGCAGCATATGCCGTGCGCGGCGCGACTGGACAATCCAGTTGTAGACCGCGCCGAGCGCCATCAGCACCGATGTGCCCAAAAACACCGCGCGCATGCCGAAATGCCCGCCGACGAAACCACCCGACAGCGGCCCGGCGACCTGGCCGACATATTGCGCCGAGATCGCCAATCCAAGCACATTGCCGCCGATCCCATCGGGGATGTTGTGGCGGATGACGCTGGTGATGCAGGGCAGCAGCCCGCCCAGCGCCAGGCCCATCAGGAAGCGCAGGCCGATCAACTGCCAGCCATTGGTGACGAAGGCTTGCGGAATGAGCAGCAATGCCGAGACGGCAAGGGCGCCGACCACGACGTTCCACTGGCCGACACGGTCGGCCAGCTTCCCCAGCCAGGATGAGGACAGGATGGTGCCGAGCGCCGCCGCCGACATGACGACGCCCGCGACCATGGTCACCTTGCTCTGGTCCTCGACGAGCTGCTGCACATAGACGGTGATGATCGGCTCGATCGACATGGTGGCGAAAGCGAGCAGCATGCCGGTGGTCAGCATGGCGACGATCGGCCGCTTGTCGGGAATCTGCGACCAGCCGCTTTTCGGCTTCGTCGCCGAGACAGGCTTGGGCGCCGGCGGATTCTCCTTGATCAGGAAAGTCGTCGCCAGGAAGGCCAGGAAGATCACGGCGCCGGAAAGCATGAAGGTCGCGCGGATGCCGATCAGCGGCGGCAGCAAGCCGCCGAGCAGCGGGCCGACCAGCGAACCGGCGGTGATGCCCGCCGCCAGCATGCCCAGCGCCCAGCCCGAGCGCTCCTTCGGCGTCTGCATGGCGACCAGGATCGTGGAGCCCGACGAATACCCCCCGGCGAAGCCGATCAGCAGCCGAAGCAGCACCAGTTGCCACACACTTTGAACCATGCCGGTCAGCGACATGCAGATCGCCATGCCGAACGAAGCGCGCACCAGCATCAGCTTGCGGCCATAGCGGTCGCCCAGCCGTCCCCATATGGGCGCGACCAGTGCCGCCGCGAAGAAAGTCGCGCCATAGGCAATGCCCGACCACTGCACGATCGCCGCATGGCCTTCGGCGCCGAGCTGCTCGACGTAAAGCGGCAGGAACGGCAGCAGCAGCGTCATGGCGACGAGCGTGCTGAACGAGCCGGCGAAGCAGACGGCGAGGTTGCGCCGCCAATGGATGTTGAAGCCGCTCTGTCCGGATTCGTTGGGCGTCATGTCACGCATGCCAAATGCTGGGTTGTTATAGATACCAACTTGGGATACCAAGCCGGTATTCGTCATGGACCTGACACTTGCCGCTGTCAATGCGGCTTCGGAAAGCGGGACGACAATGTCGCAGATGCAAAACGTCGAAAGGCAGCTTCGCGAAATGATCCTCGGCCTGGAGATCGGCCCTGGCGAGCGGCTGACCGAGCGCTGGATCGAGAGCCGGTTCGGCGCCTCGCGCACGCCGGTGCGGGCAGCGCTGCTGCGCCTGGAAACCGAAGGGCTGATCGGCCGCGACGGCCGTGGCTGGACTGTGGCGCCGATCAACCTCGCCGAACTCGGACAGATCGCCGTCTACCGCGAGGCGGTCGAGGTCGCCGCGGTTCGCCTGACGGCGGCGCTCGAAGACCGTGGCGGCATCGAGGTGATCGCGGCGATGCTCGATTCCTGCGACGCCGAGACGCCGCGCGAGGAATGGCATCGCGTCGGCATGGATTTCCACATCGAGCTGGCGAGGCTTTCCGGCAACGAGTTTCTGCTCAGGGCCGTTCGCGACGCGATGACCAGGCTGTCGCGGGCGCGCTGGCTGGAGGTGCGCGATGAAAAGGCGCTCGGCCGCGCCTGGGCCGAACATCATGCCATCCTTGCCGCCGTCAAGGCCGGCCACGCGGACGAAGCGGCGCGCCTGCTTTCCGCTCACATCGCCGGCAGCCGCGATCGGCTTGTCAGCTCCTTGCATGACGACCGGCGCGGCTTGCGCGCACGGGGATTTGCCGTGGTCGCGGCGTAAGATGTCGTGTGGCCATTCGCATTAGCAGGCTTGCAACATGGCCGGGAGAATGCTGTAGGAGACGAGGGGGATGAAGGCAGACTACCATTGACCATCTTGCTGAATTCGCGGACGCATGGCCACACTCTCACGAACCGCCGCAAAGCTGTTCTATTACGCGCGCAATTTCGCGCGTGACCGCGCACCGCAATCCCTGTTCCGAGACCGCCTGGCCAGCCGGCTCGATCAGGCCAGGCTTTCGGGCAAGACGGTTCGCGAGCGACTGAATTACTACAACAAGCTGGAACACGCGTTCGTGCCCAGCACGGACGCTTTAGCCGTCGGCAAGCTGCCGTCCGCTTCCAGCATGTATTATTACGATCTCAAGGAATTCGCCCGCTATTTCGATCCCGGCCTGCTGATCGATTTCGAATATGGCGATGTCGTCGGCATTCCGGAGGTGCCGAGGATCGTCAAGGACCGCCCCATCGGCGACGACAACGCCAACGGCGTGCTGATGAAGCTGAACAAGTTCCGCCACTTCTACATGCCGCCCGACAAGCTGTCTTTCGCCGACAAGCGGCCGATGGTGGTCTGGCGGGGGCATCTCAACAATCCGCTTCGCACCCGCTTCGTGGAAAAGGCCGCTGACCTGCCGTTTTGCGACGCGGGTTCCCACAAGCCCGACGCGCCGGACGGATACCGCAAGCCTTTCCTGAACATCGAGCAGCAGCGACGGTATCGCTACATCGTCTCGCTCGAAGGCAATGACGTCGCGACGAACCTGAAATGGATCATGAGCTCCAATTCGCTCTGCCTGATGCCGGAGCCGACCTACGAAACCTGGTTTGCCGAAGCCCAGGTCGAGCCCAATGTCCACTATGTGCCGCTGCAGCCGGATTTCTCCGACCTGGTCGACAAGGTGGCCTATTTCGAAAAGCATCCCGCCGAGGCGGGGCGGATAACGGCCGCCGCCAACGCCTATTGCCGCAAATTCGGCAATGAACGGGACGAGCAGGCGATCTCGCTGCTCGTCCTCTATAAATATTTCGTGCTGAGCGAGCAGATAAAGCCCGATCCGGAAGTCTGGCGCTTTATCGCCGGCTGAAAAGCCGTCTGCCGTTTCTTTGAAACGGTGAAACGCCTTAAGCGTGGGAGCGGTCGAGCACCTTGTCGGCCGGCCCGAAGCGGTCCCTGGCGGTGAACTGCTGGTGCCAGTAGGGATAGAGCACCGGCGGCCGGCTGACCACGTCGAGGCGCTGCCGTTCTTCCTCGGAGAGCGACAGGCTGGCCGCGGCGAGATTGTCCTTAAGCTGCGCCTCGTTGCGGGCGCCGATCACCAGCGAGCTTACAGCCGGACGGCCGAGCAGCCAGGCAAGCGCCACCTGCGCCCCTGAGACGCCGCGTGCCTTGCCGATGTCGACCAGCACGTCGACGATGCGCCACAGGCGATCCTCGTCGCGGATAGGCGGTTCCTTCCAGCCGCCGAGCTGGCGCGCGGTCGGGCTATCGCTTGTGTATTTGCCCGAGAGCAGCCCGCCCGCCAGTGGGCTCCAGACCAGCACGCCGAGGCCCTGGTCGACCGAGATCGGCAGCAATTCGTATTCGGCCTCGCGCGCTTCCAGCGTGTAGTGGATCTGCTGGGTGACGAAGCGGGCCTGATGGCGGCTGTCGCTGACGGCAAGCGCCTTCATCACCTGCCAGCCCGACCAGTTGGAGCAGCCGATGTAGCGGATCTTGCCCTGGTTGACTAAGGTGTCGAGCGCCGCGATCGTCTCCTCGACCGGGGTGAGCCCGTCCCACTGGTGGACGAAATAGACGTCGATGACGTCGGTCTTGAGCCGCTTCAGGCTCTTTTCGCACTCACGGATCAGATGGTGGCGCGACAGGCCTTCGTCATTGGGGCCGGTGCCGATGCGCATGCGCGCCTTCGAGGCGATCAGCACGTCGTTCTTGCGCTTGCCGCCAAGCGCCTCGCCGATGATCTCTTCCGACAGGCCGTTGGAATAGACATTGGCGGTGTCGATGAGGTTGATGCCGGCGTCGATGCAGGTGTCGATGATGCGCCTGGCCTCCGCGAGGTCGGAATTGCCGACGGCGGCGAACGGACCGGCGCCGCCGAAGGTCATCGTGCCAAGCGTCAATGTCGAGACTTTCAAGCCGGATCGGCCCAGCGTGCGGTATTCCATGTCGGTCCTCGCGATTTGATTGAAGAAGCGCCGTGGCGGGCGCCGGAAGAGGCGAGGGGATTTGTAGGACAATTCGCGCCGCTTGTCGCCCCGCCATCGATACGGGTCGATCACATATCTTCCATATCGATGCCGGCTGCCGGTCGATTGCAATAAAACCGTCATTGCGGCTCTGTATCTCAGTCGGCTTAAGGAATGTCCGTCCAGAGCAGGCACGGGTTCCGAAGCGACGATGGCTGACAGGAGACGGAGCTGCGCGATGAATGAGCTGAAACCGAATTCCGGGGCGAAGGACTGGCTCGAAGCCGAGCTCGAGGACACGCTCGACGAGGACTATGAGCTTGAGATTTCCGAACCGGCGCTCTCGCTCGAGATCGCCAAGATCTACAAGAAGTCGCATCCGCCTTCCATGGAGCGCATGACCTATTTCCGCGAGCTGCTCAGGCTGCAGTCCGAGCTGATCAAGCTGCAGTCATGGGTCGCCTACCACAAGAAGAAGCTGGTGGTGGTCTTCGAGGGCCGCGATTCCGCCGGCAAGGGCGGCGTCATCAAGCGCATCACGCAGCGGCTGAACCCGCGCATCGCCCGCGTCGTGGCCTTGCCGGCGCCGACGGAGCGCGAGAAGTCGCAATGGTATTTCCAGCGCTACGTGCCGCATCTCCCGGCCGGCGGCGAGATCGTGCTGTTCGACCGCTCCTGGTACAACCGCTCAGGCGTCGAGCGGGTGATGGGTTTCGCCGGACAGGATCAGGTCGAGGAATTCTTCCATGACGTGCCGGAATTCGAGCGCATGCTGGTGCGTTCCGGCATCACTCTGGTGAAATATTGGTTCTCGATCACCGACGAGGAACAGCAGATGCGCTTCCTGATGCGCGTCCACGATCCGATGAAGCAGTGGAAGCTGTCGCCCATGGACCTGCAGTCGCGCGTGCGCTGGGAGCAGTACACCAAGGCCAAGGAAGAGACCTTCGCCCGCACCAACATCAAGGAAGCGCCCTGGTTCATCGTCGAGGGCAACGACAAGAAGCGCGCGCGGCTGAACTGCATCGACCATCTGTTGCAGCAGATGCCATATGAGGAGGTTCCGCACGAGGACATCTCGCTGCCCGACCGCGTCTTCAACCCCTCCTACGAGCGCCAGGTCCTGCCGCGCGAGCTCTACGTGCCGGAGAAGTATTGAGGCGTCTCCCTTCTCCCTTGTGGGAGAAGGTGGATCGGCGCGCAGCGCCGAGACGGACGAGGGGTGTTGGACGGAATGAGGCGGTGGCGATTTTCAGCTTGTTGCCAAGCTGGAGCACCCCTCATCCGACCGAGCTTCGCTCGGCCACCTTCTCCTACAAGGGAGAAGGAAAGGGCGCTACGCCCGCCCGATCGTCACATGCAAAGCGTTCGCCGTCGCCACTTGCTCGGTGCAGCGATAGCCGAGCTTCACCATGTCGAGGCCGGCGAAAAGATTCTCGCCCGAGCCGAGCAGCACCGGCGAGACCGCCAGATGCATCTCGTCGATCAGACGTTCCTGGAGATATTGCCGGAGAGTCGAAACGCCGCCGCCGATCCGCACATCCTTGCCGCCAGCCGCGGCCTTAGACTGTTCGAGCGCCGAGTGGATGCCGTCGGTGACAAAGTAGAAGGTGGTGCCGCCTTCCATCGTGATCGGCGCGCGTTTGTAACGGGTGAGCACGAAAGTCGGAACATGATAGGGCGGGTTGTCGCCCCACCAGCCTTTCCACTTGTCGTCCGGCCACTCGCCGCGGATCGGCCCGAACATGTTGCGGCCGAGAATGTAGGCGCCGACATTCTCGAAGCTGCGGATGGCGAAGTCGTCATCGACACCGGTCGCGCCGCCGTCCTTGCCGATCACCATCTGGTGGAATGTCCGGGTGGTGACCAACCATTTGTGCAGGCTCTCGCCGCCGACGCCAAGTGGATGTTGGAGGGTCTGATCGGGGCCTGCGCCGTAACCGTCGAGCGACAAGGTGAAAGCGTTGACACGCAGCTTGGACATGATCGTCTCCACAACCAATTGTTTTTTGCAAGCGGTTATGGACTATCTTAACCGATTGCAGATTGCAAACAGTTGTTCTCGGATCGAGTGGGTTCAGCTGCAGGCTGGTGACGTCAACTGACTATGATCGCAAAGGGCTTATCGCCAGGCGCTTAGCCCTTCAGCATCTGCGCCACCACCGGCGCAAAATAGGTCAGCACGCCGTCGCAGCCCGCCCGCTTCAGCGAGAGCAGCGATTCCAGCATCGCCTTCTCGCCGTCGATCCAGCCATTGGCGGCGGCCGCCTTGATCATCGAATATTCGCCCGACACCTGATAGGCGAAAGTCGGCATCTGCAGCTCGTCCTTCAGTCGGCGGATGATGTCGAGATAGGGCAGGCCGGGTTTGACCATCAGCATGTCGGCGCCTTCGGCGAGGTCCTGCTCGGCCTCGCGCACGGCTTCATCGGAATTGGCGTGGTCGATGTAATAGGTCTTCTTGTCGCCCTTGAGCAGGCCGGCGGTGCCGACCGCCTCGCGATAGGGGCCGTAGAAGGCCGAAGCGAACTTCGTCGCGTAGGACATGATCGCCACGTCCTGAAAACCGTTGGCGTCGAGCGCGTCGCGGATGGCGCCGATGCGGCCGTCCATCATGTCGGACGGCGCGATGATGTCGGCGCCGGCCGCCGCCTGGATCACGGCCGCCGCGGTGACTTGGCTCACCGTCTCGTCATTGACGATGATGCCGTCGCGCAGGATGCCGTCATGGCCGTGGCTGGTGAACGGGTCGAGCGCGGCATCGGTGATGATGCCGATTTCCGGCACCGCGTCCTTGATGGCGCGCGTGGCGCGGTTGATGACGTTGTCGGGGTCGAGGATGTGCGAGCCGGTCTGGTCGCGCAGCGCAAGCTCGACGTTGGGGAAGGTGGCGATCGCCGGGATGCCGAGCTTGGCCGCGCGCTCGGCCTCCTTCACCGCGAGGTCGACGCTCAGGCGATAGACGTCCGGCATGGCGGCGATCGGCTCGCGCGTGTTCTTGCCGTCGATGACGAAGATCGGCCAGATCAGGTCGTTCACCGAAAGCTGGTTTTCCTGCACCAGCCGGCGCGACCAGTCGGCCTTGCGCATGCGCCTGAGCCGCCGGCTGCCGGTGATCTCGTCGACGCTGCGCGCGCCGGCAGGTTTTGCGGGGGTGAATTTGTTCATGGCCGAAACTCTCTTTTGGGTCGGCTTTTACCACGCGTCTCCGCCGCTGACCAATGCGACACGATTGTGCCAGCTCTGGGTGCAAGTTCCTCGCCCCGCCACGCGGGGAGAGGTGTCCGCGAAGCGGACGGAGAGGGGCTTTCGTAAGCTGCTCCCCTCTCCGTCTCGGCTTCGCCGAGCCACCTCTCCCCACTGCGTGGGGCGAGGAAACGCTCTCAAGGCTGCCCGTGCCCCGACAGGATCTGCGCGGTGCCCCTGATAGCAACCCGGAACGCCTCGTCGAAGCTGACGCCGCGCACCTGCCAGCGATAGGTCCTGCCGCGATCGGCCAGCCGCCAGTCGGCGATCCAGCCGAGTTCCTTGTCGCTCCACACGATGCTGCCGGCAAGCGCCCGGACCGCTCCCGCTTTCTTCGCGAGCTTGTCGAGTCTTGTCATATCGGCCCCGGAAAGCGCCTTCTCACCGAGGCCGCCAAGTTGTCCGGCCTTGGGAAAGGTGATGCGCATCAGCAGCGGACCGGCGGCATTGGCGAAGGATTCGCGCATCGCGTTGCCCTGATCCTCATCCGCCGTAAGCATGAAATGCCGAGAACCCTGCTCGGCGGTCATGAAGACGGCGATCGGCGGGCGCTCGCCGAGCCAGGGCCTGCTGCCGAGCTGCGCCAGCAGCTTGTCGACGACGGCCGGCTTGTAGATGCAGGTCAGGTCGTGCGGCCTGTCATGCGTACCTTGCTCGTCATGGATCGGGATGCCTTCGAGCCGGTCGCGATAGCGGAAGGATTGCACGAAGTCGGCCGCCTTGTCGCGCAGCGCCAGCATTTCCGGCTTCTGCGTCAGGCGCTGGTCGCCCGAGACCTTGACCAGTACCTTGTCGAGGCAATCCTTGAAGCCAACCTGCCGGTTTACCTCGCCCGTGCCGGTGACGATCGCCTGCGCCTGGTACAGCTCCGCGGACGCCGCGGCGATGACGGGGAGAGCGATGAGGCAGGCGGCGATCATGCCGATCGCCGCAGCCGCGAGGCGGGAAAATCCGGGCATGGCTTGCCGTCCGGTTCAAGATGCCCATTTTCTAGCACCGGGCGCGTGCGGTGGCCAAGATGGATTGCCGGCTAACCGAAGGAGCAGGGCATGACCTTGATCTGGTTCACATGAGCTTCATCTGGTTCATCTACGCCGCCTGGCTGCTGCTGATTATTTATCTTACCGTTCAGGCGATTGGCGTGAAGCGCGATACCGGGCCGCATCTGCTGCAGAGCTTTGGGTTGATGTTTGCCATGATCGTCGCCTTCCTGCTGCCACGCCTGCCGCTGTTCGGCTTCGTCAATTTCGCCCCTGTGAACGCGCTGGTGAGCGGCATTGGCGCGGTGGTCGCCGTCGCCGGCATGGCGCTCCTGGTCTGGGCGCGGCAAATTCTCGGCCGCAACTGGAGCCAGACCGTCTCGGCCAAGCAGGAGCACGAGCTGGTAAGGTCCGGTCCGTACCGCGGCCTGCGCCATCCCATGTACACGGGCGGCCTGCTCGCATGCCTGGGCTCGGCGATCGTGGTGGGCGGCCCGTTCGTTTTTCTGTTCGTCCTGCTCGGGGCGATTTTCATCTGGCGGGTCGGCGCCGAGGATCGGCTTCTGGAGCGGCAATTTCCCGATGAATTCCCCGAATATGCGCGCCGCACGAACGCGCTCATCCCATTCGTCTGGTAGACTGCTCGCCGCGAAAGACGCTGCCTTATCCTTGGCACCCGACAATTGACGTTGGCCCGGTCGCCGCTTAGCACTTCTCCTCCCGCAGGCGCGGGGGAGGATTCTCTCATTATGGATTTTGGCGGAGGCGACGAGATCCGCTTCAAGCGGCTGGGCAAGGCCGGCGTGGTCACGTTGACCCGGCCCAAGGCGCTCAACGCCGTCACGCACAATATGGTCAAGGCGCTCGGCAGGGCGCTCGACGCCTGGGAGCAGGATCCGGGCATTGGCGTCGTCGTCGTCAAGGCCGAGGGCAGGGCGTTTTCCGCCGGTGGCGATATCCTGCACATCTACGAGGCCGGCCGGGCCGGCAGGCCACCCGTCGACTTCTTCGCCGACGAATACCGGCTCAACGCCCGCATCGCGCGCTTCAAGAAACCCTATGTGGCGCTGATCGACGGCATCGTCATGGGCGGCGGCGTCGGCATCTCCTTCCACGGCTCGCACCGGGTGCTGACCGAAAACGCGCAGTTCGCCATGCCGGAGGTCGGCATCGGCTTCTTCCCCGATGTCGGCGCCAGCCATTTGCTGCCGGATCTGGGCGGCTCTTTCGGCATGTATCTCGGGCTGACGGGCAATCGCATCCGCCATGGCGACGCGCTGTGGTCGGGGCTGGCCACCCACACCATCAAGGCCGAAGACCAGGCAGGCCTGCTCGACGAGCTGGCGACGAGCGGCGATGCCAATGCGGAGCTGCGCGATTTCTTCGTGCCGGCCAAACGCGAGACGGAGCGGCAGGACCTGGAAGCGATTGCTCGACACTTCTCGCAGCCTTCGCTCGCCGACATTGTCGCCAGCCTGGAGCGGGCAGCGGCCAAAGATGCTTTTGCCGCAAAGACGCTGGCGACGCTGAAGACCCGCTCGCCGACCAGCCTCAACGTCGCCTGGCGCCAGGTCAGCGCGGGATCGACGCTGTCGATGGACGAATGCATGAGGATGGAGTTCCGGATCCTGAACCGGATGCTCGCCGGCCATGATTTCTATGAAGGCATCCGCGCCGCCATCATCGAGAAGGGCTCGACGCCGAAGTGGCGCCCGGCCGGACTGGATGAGATCGGCACGGCCGATATCGATGCTTATTTCGCGCCGCTCGGGGACAAGGAACTCACCCTGTGAGCGAGGTCACCTCCAGGCGCGTGGTGCTGCAGCCCTCGACCACCGAGGTCATCTTCGCCTGGTTCCAGCGCGTCATCGCCGGCTATTGCCTGTTGTTCGGCATTCTCTACTGGATCCGCCTGATCGGCATCTATCCGGGCGAGCTGTGGCGCTTCGACCTGATGCCGGTGCACTGGCAGGTGGCGGCGGCGACGCTGGCCGTCTTCTTTCCCTTCGCCGCGGCAGGCCTGTGGATGCTGGCGTCCTGGGGGCCGGTGATCTGGTTCATCTGCGCGGTGACCGAGACGGTGATGTATGCCGGTTTCCCCGACCTGTTCGGCCACCGCATGCTGATCGTGATCTCGCATGCCTGCGTGGCCTTGCTCTACATCGTCTTTCGCGTCACCATCTGGCTGCAGAAGCGCCAGCTTCGCCAATGAGCATGATGCCGAAAAGTGTGAAGCGGTTTTCGGACGACATCATGCTCCACTCATTGAGCCGGCCGAGGACGGGCCTCCCGGGCCAATTTCCGAGCCCGGTTTCCTCCAAAATCCATTGCCTAAATCTTTAGGTTAATTGTTCTTGCTCGGGTGACCGATCGTTAAGCGTCTTCCGAAACCTCTTACCGGTAAGCTCTTGTTAGCCCTGGCGTTTAAGTCGAATTTTATGAGTATTCGATAGTGTCGCGATCAAGGTGAAAAACAAAAAATCACCAAGGCGACAAACGAGAGGCAAAGACAATGATCAATTCGCGCCCGGCGGCGAAGACCGCAAACGTATCCGACGATCGCCGCGAGGCTATCCGCTCGCTGTACATGGAATCGCTGCAGCTGGTGGAGCGTCTGCACCGCCGCCTGCTTGACGTGATCAAGGACGAGTTCGACCGCAACGGCCGCTCCGACATCAATGCCATCCAGGCGCTGCTGCTCTTCAACATCGGCAATTCGGAGCTGACCGCCGGCGAGCTGCGCTCGCGTGGCTACTATCTAGGCTCGAACGTCTCCTACAATCTGAAGAAGCTGGTCGACCTCGGCTTCATCAACCACCAGCGCTCGCGCATCGACCGCCGTTCGGTCCGCGTCTCGCTGACGCCGAAGGGCAACGAGGTGGCCGACGTCGTCGCCGGCCTCTATGAGCGCCATGTCGGCTCGATCGAGGCGGTCGGCGGCATCAACACCGACGAGTTCAAGCAGATGAACCGCGCGCTGCAGCGGCTCGACCGCTTCTGGAACGACACCATCGCTTATCGGATGTAAGCATCCGAGCCTGGAACATCGAAGCCGCGCCGAAGAAGCGCGGCCGGGGAAAGAGTATGGGACTGGTGCCGAAGCGCGCCGGTCCCAATCTTTTTTTGCGTTCCACTCGTCGGCTCAGGTCTCTGACTTGTTTGCTTTCACCATGGCGCTGCCTAATGTCATCATCTGGCGAGGGGCGCGCATAATGGGCGTGGAAAACGCTCGAAAATTGGCTGGGCTGCCACGATGCTTCTGTCGTTTTCGCCGCCGGCGTTCACCAAGGAGTGGTGGAAGGATTCCTTTGCCGCGGTGGGCAGCGCCCCATGCGACAACAATGACTCGATCGTGACATTCACCGACAAGACGGTGGACATGTGGGAAGTCGGTTGCGCACTAGACAAGATCCAGAAGATCAACCGCCTTGACGCCGTCATCCTGGACATGACTTGCACGGACGGAGAGAGCTCGAGCGAGAGGCGCGAACTGCTGCTCAAGCTGGAGGACAACAAAATCCTGCGCTATTCGCAAAATGAGGTACTGCAACGATGCTCGGAATTGAAAGGGCCGCCGGCCGAGCGGCGTTAGGCCTTCGTCAGGCGCTCGACAGCGTTGCTGCGATGCAAAAAAGCATCGCTGCCCTTTCTTTCACCTCGCCGCCATATGCAAATCGCGGGCCAAGGCCACGTTGCCGCCATAATCGCGGTGGATGCGGATTACGGGTGATGCTGCGGGCCTATGCCCTGCGCTCCTTGGAACCTGCGTGGCGGCAGCGCGTTTCTGGCAGCCGGACGATGCGGGTCATGGTTGGCGAATTGTTAAGTTTGCCACCCCTAGAGTGCGGACAAAGCCGCCCGGCAAGCGATTGAGCGAGAGCGATTAAGCAAAGAATGTCTGCCATGAGAACCAGCCGCCGTTTCTTCCTTACCGGGGCCTCCGCGCTCGCCGCTGCTTTTGCCGCCGGCCATGCCAACGCCCAGGATGTCATCGGGGACATTCTGAAATCTTCGACCCGCGGCAATTGGGACGATCAGTTCGACGCCCGCGGCACCGACACCAACAAGGTCGCCTCGACGCTGCCGATCTTCAGCCAGCAGACGGTGGCCTTCACCGAGCAGGCTGTGGCGCAGTACCAGAACATCGTCTCCCAAGGTGGCTGGGAACAGGTTCCGGCGACCAAGAAACTGCAGCTCGGCGTCGACGATCCGGATGTCGTTCCGCTGCGCAAGCGCCTGATGGTTTCCGGCGACCTGCCGCAGAGCGCCGGCATCTCGACGGCCTTCGATTCCTATGTCGACTCGGCGGTCAAGCGCTTCCAGCTCCGCCACGGCCTGCCGGCCGACGGCGCCATGGGCAAATACACCTACACGGCGATGAACGTCTCGGCGCAGATCCGGCTCGGCCAGCTGCAGACCAATCTGCAGCGCCTGAAGGAGAAGGCCGGCACGCTCGGCAGTCGCTATGTGCTGGTCGACATTCCGGGCGCGCAGGTCGAAGCGGTCGAGAACGACCGCGTCGTGCTGCGCCATACCGCGATCGTCGGCAAGATCGACCGCCAGACGCCTATTGTGAACTCGAAGATCAACGAGATCATCGTCAATCCTTACTGGAATGCGCCGGTCTCGATCGTGCGCAAGGACATCATTCCGCTGATGCGGAAGGACCCCAACTACCTCAAGGAAAGCCACATCCGGTTGTTCGCGCCGGACGGCAGCGAGGTCGATCCGATGACCGTCGACTGGTCGACGGACGATGCCGCGAAATACCGTTTCCGTCAGGATCCGGGCAGCAACAACGCGATGGCCTCGGTCAAGATCAACTTCCCGAGCCCGGACGGCGTCTACATGCACGACACGCCGCAGCAGAGCCTGTTCGGCAAGCTGATGCGCTTCGATTCCTCCGGCTGCGTGCGCGTCCAGAATGTGCGCGACCTCGTCACCTGGATCCTGCGCGACACGCCTGGATGGGACCGCCAGCATTTCGAGGCTGCGATCAAGACCGGCGAGAACACGCCGATCAACGTGGTCAACCCGGTGCCGGTGCATTTCCTCTATCTGTCGGCATGGTCGACGGCCCCGGGCGTCGTGCAGTTCCGCGACGACATCTACGGCCTCGACGGCGCCCAAGAGTTGCAGATCAGCTCCGCGCAGTAAGCATCTGATCTTAAAAGAAAAAGGCCGCTCTCGTAGCGGCTTTTTTGTTTGGGCGGCGCTCTCTAGATGAGCCGCTGGTTCACCAGCCGCGCCACCGCTTGCGCGCGGTTCACGGCGCCGAGCTTGCGCCTGGCATTGTCGACATGGAAGCGCACCGTGGCTTCGGCGATGCCGAGGATCACCGAGATTTCCCAGTCGGTCTTGCCTTCCGCGACCAGCGCCAGGCTGTCGCGCTCGCGCCGCGTCAGCCTGACCGCAGCGGTCGGCGGTGGCGAGGTCAGGCTCATCAGCCTTTCCGTCAGCGCAAGGCCCGCCATGTGGATGGCGAAACGCTCGTCCGGCGAATAGTCCCGCTTGTGGAAGCCGAGATGCAGAGAGGCGATCGCGCCGTCGCCGCCATAGGAGGTGGCGCAGAGCGCGTCGTCGATATGAGCCTCGCTCAGCGCCTCCCAATAGGCGCCGTATTGCGCATCGTCGCGCGGCGCGAAATCGCTGAAGCGGTAGCTCGTACGGCTCTCGCGGATGGCGCCGAGCAACGGGTTGCATTCGAAGCAGACATAGTCGAAGGCCGGGCTGCCCGGCCAGCCGCTCGGCGCCAGCCTGGTGATGAAGCCGCCGGCCGCCCAATGGCTGGCCGACGTCAGGATCGCCGCCGGCCCCGATAAAGCCGCGTCTGCAGATGGGAGGCGCCGAGATCTTCCATTGCCGCGAAGAAGGCCACGCTGGCATCTTCGGCTGTAGACGACGCATACGCCGCTTCGACATGCGTCATCAATCGTGACAGCATCGCTTGCCCCAATTTCAACCCACCCGGAACGCACGGTCGCACGGGCTGTTCCATGCCGCAAGGGCAGGGGGCATCGGTCTGTCAATCCGACGCTTTCGGGAGGTTGATGGACTTGCCCGCTCGCGTATCAGGAAAGACGCGGCGCCAGCCACCCGCACACTTCTGGCGGTAGGGTGCGGACCCGGCGTCTTGTTCTGCATTTGCCGCGCCGATTCCAGGGCCTTGGCGTGGCGGCCGGCTACCCGGTGCCCCTTAGCAGCCTTTGCGCTGACGCCGGGTGCCGGCCGGTTTTTTGGGAATTCCTTCGGTTGGCGCTCCAAGTCTGCGAGCCGCCGCCAGATGCGCCCCGACATTGGGGCCGCTCTCGAAGGGGAGCGGAGCTTGGGCGCGGGGCCGTCGGGGCGCATCTTCGGCATTTGGAGCGGTCCGAGGCCACCTGCAGCAAAGACAATCGCACCGCATGGGGAGGCCATTGCGGCGCCCTGACGGGGCGGCGCAACCTCAAATAGCGCCTCGCCAATATCCGAGGGGCTGCCAAGACTCACGCTGCCTGATGATCCCTGACAAGAACGACAAGCCCGTCGTCGCGGCGGCGGCCGCGGTCGGCGTCGCAATGTCGGCAGAGCCTGTTGAAAGTTAGTAAACCACTTTACGCAACCGCTTTACTAGCCAAATTTTATGAGATAGCGTTCGGTCAGTTGCTGGCTGGGGCGGACATGAGCACCATCAATGAAGTTGCGATAATGGCGAGGGTGTCGACCACGACCGTGTCGCGCTACCTCAACAATCGCATCGAGCTTCCAGCGGAGACGGCGACCCGCATCGACGCGGCCATCGTGGCGCTCGACTACCGTCCCAACATCCTCGCCAAGCGCCTCAGTCTTGGTCGCTCCGAGGCGATCGGCATGATGACGCCTGAGATCGCCAACCCGTTCTTTGCCGAACTGGCCGCAGCCGTCGAGGATGAGGCGGAAAAGCACGGCTATTCCGTGCTGATGAGCAGCACCGGCGGCAACCGGGAACGCGAGCTCGGCAGTCTCAGGCGGCTGAAGGACGGTCATGTCGACGGGCTGATCATGATGACCAATCGGCCGGACGACGGCTCTCTAGCCGCGACCCTTCATCACTACGGCCATATCGTTCTGATCGACGAGGACATTCCGGGCGTCAACGTTCCGAAGATCTTCGTCGAGAACCGCGAAGGTGCCCGCGCCGCGACGCGGCACCTCGTCGAAACCGGACACCGGCGCATCGCGCATATCGGCGGCCCGGCGAAGCTGTTCAGCGCCATCGAACGACTGGCTGGATACCGCGACGCCATGGCCGGGGCGGGGATAAGGGTCGACGACGGCGATATCCGCCAGGGCGAGTATTCGCGCGACTTCGGCCGTGCCGCCATGCTGGACATCCTGGCTGGCGACAGGCTGCCGACGGCCGTTTTCGCCGGCAGCGATTTCATTGCCATCGGCATCATGGAAGCGGTGCGCTCCAAAGGCCTCAGCGTGCCGCAGGACATCTCGCTGGTCGGTTTCGACGACATGCCGTTCGCCGACCTCCTCGCGCCGGGCCTCACCACCATCCGACAGCCGACCGCCGAACTCGGTCGCATCGGGTTCGGCACGCTCAAGGCGCTGATCGACAAGGCTTCGCCGCCCGAACTCACCCGGCTCCCGGTCGCGCTGGTCAAGCGCAACTCGGTGGCGCCGCCACGCTCCTGAGAAAGACGGTTCGAAACCAAGAAAGGGGAATGCAACAAATGACAAGATCGATCGTGAAATCAATAGCATACGCCGCGGCTCTCGGGCTTGGCCTGATGGCCGGTCCGACATTCGCCGCCGACTTCAGCGCCGTCTATGTGATGTCGGACAATCTCGGCGACATGGGCTTCAACGACAATGCCGCCACCGGCTTCGCCCGCGCCGAGAAGGAAGGCGTCAAGACGCGCCTGCTGCAGGCATCGCCGACCGACCCGCAGCTCTGGCGCCAGAACCTCGAGGCGGTGTCGAATTCGGGCGAGTGGAGCGTCATCTTCACCGGGCCGAACATGCATGACAATCTGGCCGACGTCGCGCCGCAGCATCCCGACCAGAAATATGTCTTCTTCGACGACGAGTTGAAGCAACCGAACGTTCTTTCGGTGAAATACGCGCAGAACGAGGGCTCCTACCTCGCCGGCGCCCTGGCCGCGATCGCGGCGACCGACAAGAAGGACTTCCCGCTCACCTCCGGCGATCCGAAGATCGCGGTCGTCGCCGGCATGGACCTGCCGGTCATCCAGGACTTCATCCTCGGCTTCAAGCAAGGCGCCAAGACCGTCGTCCCGGACATCGACGTGCAGGTGATCTTCATCGGCAACTTCAACGATGCGCAGAAGGCCTATGACCTGACCAAGACCGCCATCCAGAACGGCGCCAACGTCGTCTTCAACGTCGCCGGCCCGGCTGGCCTCGGTATCCTCAAGGGTGCTGCGGACTCCAAGAAATACGCCATCGGCGTCGATTCCGACCAGAGCGGCCTGCACCCCGATTATGTGATCGCCTCGATGATCAAGCAGATCGGCAACTCGATCTACGACTCGGTCAAGCAGATCCAGGACGGCAAGGCCGAGTTCGGCAAGCTCAAGGTTTACGGTCTCGCCAATGAGGGCGTCGGCCTGATCTACAACGACAAGCTGGTGCCCGCCGAAATCAAGGCCAAGGTCGACGCTGCCAAGGCCAAGGTGGTCAGCGGCGAGATCAAGGTCGACACTGCTTTCAAGTAAGCCTCCCAGGACCTTGAAACGGGACGCTGCTCCGGCAGCGTCCCGCATCCCGACCAGGAAGCCTGCTCCCAGGAAAGCCTATCGATGCGCGACCCAGACATCATTTTGAGCCTTGCAGGCATCGCCAAGTCGTTTGGCGACAAGACCGCGCTCAGCCATGTCGATCTCGATGTCCGGCGCGGCGAGGTGCATGTCATCTGCGGCGAGAACGGCGCCGGCAAATCGACGCTGATGAATATCCTTGCCGGCATTCACCAGCCGAACGCCGGCTCCATCGTGCTGAACGGCAAGACCGTGACGATCGCCGACCCTATCGCCGCGAGCCGCCTCGGCATCGGCATGGTGCACCAGCATTTCACGCTCGTGCCGTCCATGACCGTGGCGGAGAACCTGTTTCTCGGCCGCCAGCCGCGCAGGCTGGGCATCTTCTCCGACCGTCGGCAGATGATCGAGCGCGCCCGCGAGCTGATCGCGCGCTACAACTTCCATCTCGATCCGGAGGCGCCGGTGCGCACGCTTTCGGTCGGCCAGCGCCAGCGCGTCGAGATCCTGAAGGCGCTGGCGTTCGACGCCGATCTACTGATTCTCGACGAGCCGACCGCAGTGCTGACGCCGCCCGAAGTCGATGAACTGATCGGCGTGGTCGATGGGCTTCGCGCCAGGGGCCGCACCATCCTTTTCATCACCCACAAGCTGCGCGAAGTGAAGGCCGTCTCCGACCGCGTGACCGTCATTCGCCACGGCCGCAGCATTTCCACGCGCGACACCGCCGATGTCACCGAAGCCGACATCGCCCGCGACATGGTCGGCCGCGAGGTGTTCCTTGTCGGCCGCAAGGGCAACGCCCAGCGCAGCTTTGGCGCCCCGGTCCTGACGCTCGACAGCGTCAGCATGACCAATCACGCAGGCCGGCGTCTGCTTGACCGCATTTCTCTCCAGGTGCGCGCCGGCGAGGTACTGGGTATCGCCGGCGTCGACGGCAACGGCCAGACGGAGCTCGCCGAGGCGATCGCTGGGCTAATGCCGGTGCAGGCGGGTAAGATCCGCTTCGGCGATCGGGATTTGACCGACGCTGACCTAAACGAACGCCAGCAGGCTGGTCTTGGCTTCGTGCCGGAAGATCGCCTCGACCGTGGCCTGAGCGTCACGATGAGCGTCGCCGAGAACGTCGCGGCAACCAACTACAGCCGCGCCGGGCTGCTCTCCGGCGGCCTGATCAACCGACAGAAGCTCGATGGCTTCGCCGGCGAGAAGATCAAGGAGTTCGACGTGCGCGGCGCGCAGCCTGCCACCCAGGCCGGCTGGCTCTCCGGCGGCAACATGCAGAAACTGGTGATCGCCCGCGAGCTGGAGCGCGATCCGTCGCTGCTCCTGATCTGCCAGCCGACGCGCGGACTGGACATCGGCGCGTCCGAATTCGTCCATGCTCGCATCCTGCAAGCCGCCGACCGGGGCCGCGCCGTGCTTTTGATTTCTTCCGAGCTGTCGGAGATCTTCGCGCTCTCCGACAGGATCGGCGTCATGTATTCGGGGCGCATGATGCGCGTCCTCGACCGCGCCGAGGCCGACGAGGAGACCGTGGGATATCTGATGAACGGCGGATCGAAGGAGGCAGCATGATGGCGCCCGCGCTGTCCAATTTCCTGCGTGTCATTCGCGCGCCGCTCGCCGCGATCCTGCTCACGCTGGCGCTCGGCTTCCTGCTCGTCGCATCGATCACGGATGAGCCGGTCCGCGCCTATCGTGACCTTTTGCTCGCCAATTTCGATTCGCTCGGCAACTTCGCCCTGTTCCTGAACCGTGCCACGCCGCTCACGCTGATCGCGCTGGGCGTCGTCTTTTCGTTTCGCGCCGGCATCTTCAATGTCGGCGGCGAGGGCCAGCTCTACGCAGGCGCGGTCACCACCACGGTCGTCGCAATCGCCGGAGCCTCGCTGCCGGCCGTCGTGTTGATGCCGCTCGCCATCGTCGCCGGTTTTCTGGCCGGCGCGGTGATCGGCTGGATTCCGGGCGTGCTCAAGGTGCGTCTCGCCGTCGACGAGGTGGTGACGACATTGATGCTCAACATCATCATTCTCCTGATCACCTCGTGGCTCGCCAACCAGGTGATCCGCGACACCACCGCCTATGGCGCGGTAAGCTGGATGGTGCCGAGCTCGATCTGGCTGCCACCATTGCCCTTCGTTCCGCGCGCCACCAGCGGCTTCCTCGTCGCCGCTGTGCTTGCCGTCGTCTCATGGGTCGTGCTCTTCCGCACGCAGTGGGGCGCCGAGGTTCGCGCGGCCGGCACCAATCTGCGCTTTGCCGAGGCCACAGGCGTGCCGGCGGCGCGGCGGGTGATCTCGGCGATGGTCATTGCCGGCGGATTGGCCGGGCTGGCCGGAGCACTTTACGTGCTCGGCGTCGGACACCGCTTCGAGCAGAATTTCTCGCCGAGCTACGGGTTGGTCGGCTTGACCTGCGCCCTGCTTGCCCGCGTCCATCCGATCGGCTCGCTGGCGACCGCGCTCTTCTACGCCGCGATGCTGAATGGCGCCGCCTACATGCAGATTTCCACCGATGTGCCGCGCTCCCTGGTCAACCTTTTGACGGGCCTGCTCGTGCTGCTGATGACGGCGCGGCTGCGTCGCGCGGCCCAGGCGGCGTGAGGAGGCGCGGATGAACCTGACATCGCTGCTCGCCGCCGTTCTCGAACAGTCGACCCCGATCCTTCTCGCGGCGCTGGCGGCGATGATCACCTTGCGCGCCAACATCCTTAATGTCGCCGTCGAGGGCATGATGCTGGCGGCCGCCTTCGCCGCTGTCGCGGTCGGCGACTGGAGCGGCAGCGCCTGGCCTGCCTTCCTGTCGGCGCTGGTGGTCGCGGTCGTGCTTTCGCAGCTTCTGGCGCTGCTGACCTTGCGCTTCTTCGCCGACTTCATCGTGGCGGGCCTTGGCATCAACCTGCTCGCCGCCGGCGGCACGCTCTTCGTCCTCGAGCGCTACTACAACAGTCCAGGCGGGCTGAGGCCGATCGCTTTCCCCGACATCTGGCATGTGCCGGCCGGATCGCTGTCCTGGCTGCCGGTGCTCGGCCCGGCCTTCGAAGGCCAGAGCATCATCGTGCTGATCGCGCTGGTCGCGGTGCCGCTCACCTATGTCTTCCTCTACAAGACGCCGCTCGGCGCCAGCCTGCGGGCCGCGGGAGAGGACGAGCACGCCGCGCGCTCCGCCGGTATCCGCATCGCCGCCATGAAGGCGCTGTCGTTGGCGATCAGCGGTCTGCTTGCCGGGCTTGCCGGCGCGCAACTCGCCATGGACAAGCTGCATTTCTTCCTGCCGGACATGACCAGCGGCCGCGGCTTCATCGGGCTTGCCGCGACGCTGTTCGGCGGCGGCCAGCCCTGGATGACGGCGGCGGCGTCCTTCCTGTTCGGCTTCTTTGGCGCGCTGGGCGACCGCCTGCAAGTGTTCGCCATCCCCTCGCAATTCGTGCTGATGCTGCCCTATCTCGCCGCCATCATCGGCCTGACCTTCGCCCGCTGGCGCATCCTGGTGCGCAACCGGCCGGCCAGAATTCAGGACAATCTGCAATGACGAAGCCGATCATCCTCGACTGCGATCCGGGCAATGACGATGCCCTGGGCATCCTGGTCGCCGCCGGCCACAAGGCGCTCGACCTAAAGGCGGTGACGACGGGTGCCGGCCATCTCGCCGGCGACCGCACGGCCCGCAACGGCGCCATCGTCCTTGCCGTTGCTGGGCGCGACGATGTTCCGGTTTCGGCAGGCGCCATGGGGCCGCTGGTGCGCGAAAGGCTGATCGCCGGCATTCTCGACCAGACCAGCGCGCTCGACCCGGAGCGGCCGGATCTCGAAGCGGTCACCGTCGATCCGAGCCATTCCAGCGACCTTATCGCCGAGCTTGTCCTTTCAGGCGCCGCCAGCACCGTGGTCACCACTGGCCCGCTGACCAATCTGGCCCTGGCGTTGCGGCGCAATCCCGGCCTGGCCGAGAAGATCGAGCGTGTTGTCTCGCTCGGCGGTGCCTGGGGGCTCGGCAACAAGACCGCGGCGGCGGAGTGGAATGTGCTCTGCGATCCGGAGGCGGCCGCCATCGTGTTCGGGGCCGGCATTCCCTTGACGCTTCTCCCGATCGACGTGGGACCGCAGGCGGTCATCACCGATGGACTGATTGCGGACGCCGAGGCGATCGGCGGCAAGGTCGGGCTCTTCGCCGCGGAGCTCCTGCGCTCGCTGAACACGACATTCCGCCGGGGCGTGTTCGGGCCTGCCGCCATGCCGCTCAACGATCCCGTGGCATCGCTCGTCGCGGCCGAGCCTTCCCTGGCGAGGACGGTTCCGGCTCGGGTCGAGGTCGAGCTCGCCGGCAAGTTTACCTATGGCCGTACGGTCATCGATTTTGCCGGCCGCTCCGGGCCGCCGAACGCCGAAATCGCCGTCGAGCTTGACGGGGCGGGTATTCACGCCGCCTTCATCGCCGCGCTGAAGCGGCTGGCCAGCCGATCTTAGAGAACAGGAGAGGAAATATGACAAAGAGCCGTCGCGTCCTGATCGCGGGCGAATCCTGGACCGTTCATTCGATCCATCAGAAGGGCTTCGATTCCTTTACGACGACCGAGTACGCCGAAGGCGTGCGCTGGCTGCGCGACGCCCTCGAAGGCGGCGGCTGGGACGTTGTCTACCAGCCGGCCCATGTCGCGGCGCGCGACTTCCCCTTCAGTGCCGGCGAACTGGCAAAATTCGACTGCGTCGTGCTGAGCGACATCGGCGCCAACACCTTGTTGCTCCACCCCGACACCTTCGTGCGCTCGAAGACGCTGCCCAATCGCCTCGAAGCGATACGCGATTATGTCCTGGGCGGCGGCGGGCTGGTGATGATCGGCGGCTATATGACCTTCCAGGGCATCGACGCCAAGGCGCGCTACCGCGACACCGAAGTCGCCGAGGTGCTGGGCGTGGAAATGGAAGCGGGCGATGATCGTGCCGAGCGGCCGCAAGGCGTGAAACCGCGTGTGGCTGCGGCAAATCATGCGATCGTCGGCGGACTGGAGGCGGAATGGCCGGCTCTGCTCGGTTACAACCGCTTTTCCGCCAGGCAGAAGGCGACGGTGGTCGCGACCGTCGGCAACGATCCCCTGATCGTCGCGGCTGAATTCGGCAAGGGTCGGTCGGTCGCCTTCGCGTCCGATTGCGGGCCGCATTGGGCGCCGCCGGCCTTTGTCGATTGGCCGGGCTACGCGACGCTCTGGCGGCAGATCGTCGGCTGGGCGGCGGGAGCCTGACATGGTGGCGCTCAATATCATGCGCTGGGGCGACCGCGGCGCGCCGAAGACGATGGTGGCGCTGCACGGCATCACCGCCAATGCGGGCGCCATGACAGAGCCGGCGCGGGTGCTTGCCGAACGCGGCTGGCAGGTGATTGCTCCCGATATGCGCGGCCACGGCGAAAGCGCGCGCGGCAATGGCGATTTCTCCTTCGACAGCCTGCTCTCCGATTGTGTCGAGAACCTGCCTGCCGGGCCGGATGTGCTGCTTGGCCATTCCTTCGGCGGCACGCTGGCGCAGCTTGGCGTGTTGCGCGGCCTGTTCCGGCCGAAGTCGATGCTTCTGGAAGACCCGGTCTCGCATTTCGCCGACAAGGCGACGCCGAAGGGCATGCTGGATTGGGACGAGGCAAATCTGCCCCACGACATCGAGGGGCTGCTGAAACTCAATCCCGGCTGGTCGCGGCGGGACGCCGCCTGGAAAGTCGTGTCGCTCGAGCAGATATCCTTCGATGACGCACGCTCAGCCTTCGCCGGCAATGCGCCCTGGGATCTGCGGGATGATGCGGCGCGCCTGGCCCGCATGCTGCCGACGGTTTGGGTCCTTCCGGAAATGAGCCGGTTCGTTCCACCCGACGACACCGCGCGCCTGCGCGCAGAGGTCGGGGAGCGCTCTGTCGTCGTGGTGCCCAATGTCGGCCATAGCATCCATCGCGACGCCACGCAGGCGTTTGTCGACATCGTCGAGAAACTGGGAGCCGGCACTTGGTTCGACCGCTGAACGACGGGCACGATTTCGTCTTCCAACTGGGAGGGCATGCGCCACGGCTTTCCGTCAGGCCCGGGGAGCAGTTCACGGTGTTCACCGAGGACTGCTTTTCCGGCAAGTTGACGAGCGTCGACGGCAAGCCGCGCGAGGTCGCGCCTTATCCGAAAGTCAACCCGCTGGTCGGTCCGATCGCCGTCGAGGGCATCAAGGCTGGCGATATCATGGCAATCCATCTGCATCGCCTGGAGCCCGCCCGAGATTGGGGCGTGGCGACGATATCGCCGAATTTCGGCTTCTTGTCGGGAACCCGAGCCTCGCCCAACTTGCAGGCGGAGCAGGAAGAGCGGGTGTGGATCTGGCGCCTCTCGCCGGATCGAACGCAATTGACCACCCAGACCTCCTCCGGCCGCACGCTTTCCGCTAGCTACCGGCCGTTTCACGGCACGCTGGGTATCGCGCCCGCGTATGGCGAAGTCCGCCTCGGCGTTGTTCCCGGCGACTTCGGCGGCAATTTCGACATCCCGGACCTGACGGAAGGCGCGACGCTTTACCTGCGGGCCAATGTCGATGGCGGGCACATCTATATCGGTGACGGCCATTATGCGCAGGGCGATGGCGAAATCGCCGGCACCGCGGTCGAAGGCGCCTTCTTCACCACCCTGTCCGTCGAGAAAGCCGGGTCGGATGAAGGCTTTGACTGGCCGCGCCTGGAGACTGAAAGTCATATCGGTGTCATCGGCTGCGCGCGACCGCTGGACGATGCCGCCCGCATCGCGGTCGCCGGGCTGGTGCGCTGGGTGGCGCACCGGACAAGCTTGGACACGATGGACGCGCACCAACTGGTCAGCCAGACCTGCAGCCTGCGCATCGGCAATGTCGTGAACCCGGCCTTCACGGTGCTTTGTTCCGTGCCCAAAGCGGTTCTCTCGCTTTAGCAGAACGGCGACGTGTCCGCGGTTGGTGCGGCCGCGTGCTATCCGGCCGGCTGGACGCGACGCCGTCAATTGCCCATGGTCGGCCGAATAGCTGGAATCGCGCCATGGACGTCGCCGTCTTCATCCTCGTCGTGCTCGCCTTCGTGACCGTTTCTGGCGCGTTGGTGCGGCTGGTGCGCGTGCCGCTGCCGGTGCTGCAGATCGCCATCGGCGTCGCGCTTGCCTGGCCCGCGCGAGGCGTTCACATCGAAGTGGATCCCGAGCTGTTCCTGCTGGTGTTCATTCCGCCGCTGCTGTTCGGTGACGCCTTTTCGGCGCCAAAGCGTGAGCTGATGGCGCTCCGCGGTCCGATCCTCGACCTCGCCATCGGGCTGGTTTTTTTCACCATCGTCGGTTTCGGTTACGCCTTGCACTGGCTGGTGCCGAGCATCCCGCTGGTGGTCGCCTTCGCTCTGGCCGCCGTGCTGTCGCCGACCGACGCGGTCGCGGTGTCCTCGATCGTCGACCGCAATGTCGTGCCGGCACGGCTGATGCACATATTGGAAGGCGAGTCGCTGCTCAACGACGCCTCCGGTCTGGTGATGTTCCGCTTCACGGTCGCGGCGGCGCTGACCGGCAGTTTCTCGTTTGCCGCGGCATCCTTGAGTTTCCTCTTGGCGGTGGCCATCGGCATCCTGGCCGGCGTCGCGGCTCTGTTCATCGCCGCGAAGTCGTTGCAGATCCTTGGTCGCATCACCAGCACACCGGCAGAAGCGCAGGTGCTGGTCATGGTCCTGCTGCCCTTCGTCGCCTATCTGATTGCCGAGCATTTCGGCGCCTCGGGCATTCTGGCAGCGGTCACGGCCGGCCTTCTGACCGGCTACTCCGGCATCGTCCGCCACATGGCGGTCTCGGCGCGTATCCAGACGATTTCGCTCTGGTCGATGCTGATCTTCATGTTCAACGGCTCGCTGTTCATCCTGCTTGGCCTGCAGTTGCCCGACATCATCCGCAAGGTGCCGCCGGAGCTGACGACCCGGCACTGGCTGTTCGAGCCGGCGCTGACCGTGCTTTTGCTCACGCTCTGCCTGATTGCCCTGCGCTATGTCTGGATCTGGGTCGGCGACATGGGTGCCGTGCTCGCCGCGCGGCTAGGTAAGCGCAAGGCCGAACCCTTTGGTTTTCGCGTCAGGCTCGCCGGCTCGATCGCCGGCGTGCGCGGCGCCGTCACGCTGGCCGGCATCCTGTCCCTGCCGCTCACCTTGCAGGACGGCTCGCCGTTCCCGGCCCGCGACCTCGTGATCTTCCTCGCCGCCGGCGTCATCATCTGCTCGCTGGCGATCGCCAGTCTTGCCCTGCCGACGGTCGCGCGCGGTCTCGTCGAGCCGGGCGAGCATCCAGGTGCCGCCGAAGAGCGCCGGGCCCGGGTCGGCGCCGCCAATGCGGCCATCGCCAGGATCGAAGGCCTGGCCAGCGACGGCAATGAAGGAGAGGCGGCGGAGATGAAGCTCGCCATCGCCGAGAGCGTCGCGTCCATCTACCGGCGCCGCATCTCGCTCTCCGATGGCGCCGACGAAGCGCGCGCCGAGGCTCGCGAATCCGGGCGGATCGAGCTCGGATTCAGGCTTGCCGGCATCGAGGCCGAGCGCGCCGAGCTGCAGGCCATGCTCCGCCGTGGCGACATCAACGACCACACGGCGCGCAAGCTGTTCACCGAGATCACCTTCTCCGAGGCGATCCTCAAGGGCCGCGAACCGCGGGATTAGCAGCCCGAGGCCCGCCTTGGCGCAAACCGGCCAGCAAATTTCGCGCCGCAAACGTGGCGGGCGCAAAACAACTGTGTTAATGCGCGGCGACCTCGCAGACCTCCGGCCCCAAGGGAAAGCAAGCCATGTCAAATGTCGCGGCATCCTCCAGCAAATTCGAATCCTTTTTCGAGACCACGCTTGCCGACGCCGATCCGGAAATCTTCGGCGCCATCCGCAACGAGCTCGGTCGCCAGCGCCATGAGATCGAGCTGATCGCATCGGAAAATATCGTGTCGCGCGCCGTGCTCGAAGCGCAGGGCTCGATCATGACCAACAAATACGCCGAGGGCTATCCGGGCAAGCGCTACTATGGCGGCTGCCAGTTCGTCGACGTGGCCGAGGAACTGGCCATCGAACGCGCCAAGAAGCTGTTCGGCTGCAATTTCGCCAACGTCCAGCCGAACTCGGGCAGCCAGATGAACCAGGCGGTGTTCCTGGCGCTGCTGCAGCCCGGCGACACTTTCATGGGCCTCGATTTGAATTCGGGCGGCCATCTCACCCATGGCTCGCCCGTCAATATGAGCGGTAAGTGGTTCAAGGTCGTCTCCTACGGCGTGCGCAAGGAAGACCACCTGCTCGACATGGACGCGATCGAGAAGACCGCGCATGAGACCAAGCCGAAGCTGATCCTGGCCGGCGGCACCGCCTATTCGCGTATCTGGGACTGGAAGCGTTTCCGCGAGATCGCCGATGCGGTCGGCGCCTATCTTATGGTCGATATGGCGCATATCGCGGGCCTCGTCGCCGGCGGCGTGCATCCGTCGCCGCTGCCCCATGCCCATGTCGTGACCACGACGACCCACAAGTCGCTGCGCGGTCCGCGTGGCGGCATGATCCTGTGCAACGACGAGGACATCGCCAAGAAGATGAATTCGGCGGTGTTCCCGGGCCTGCAGGGCGGTCCGCTGATGCATGTCATCGCCGCCAAGGCGGTGGCGCTCAGCGAAGCGCTGAAGCCGAGCTTCAAGGCTTACGCCGAAAGCATTGTCGCCAACGCCAAGGCGCTGGCCTCCAGCCTGCAGGAGACTGGCCTCGACATCGTCTCGGGCGGCACCGACAACCATCTTATGTTAGTCGACCTGCGTCCGAAGAACGCCACCGGCAAGCGCGCTGAGGCGGCTCTCGGCCGTGCCAACATCACCTGCAACAAGAACGGCATCCCGTTCGATCCGGAAAAGCCGTTCGTGACGTCGGGCGTGCGTCTCGGCACGCCGGCCGGCACCACGCGCGGTTTCGGCCAGGCTGAATTCCGCGAGATCGGCAAGCTGATCGCCGAGGTGCTGGACGGTCTGAAGGTGGCGAATTCCGACGAAGGCAATGCGGCGGTCGAGGCCGCGGTGAAGGCCAAGGTCACGGCGCTGACCGACCGCTTCCCGCTCTACCCCTATCTCGGCTGATCGACGGTAGGTTGCCCTCCTTCGGTTGACCGCGCGACATACGTCATCTTTTATCCTCGCGCTTCGCGCCGCTCCCTGGTCGGGCGGCGCGGCTTACCGGAGACTTTGATGATGCGCACTTTCCGTCTTGCCACCCTGGCCCTGTCCGGCTCGCTGGCCGTTTTCGCCCTGTCCGGCGCGGTCGCGCAGGAGCAGACGCAATCTGCTTCCGACATGCCGGCCACCAATACCTTCGGCAAGTGGACCACCATCATCGATACGCTCGACACGGGGCAGGACGCGCACAAGACCTGTGCCGCCTCGACCGCCTTCGTCGACGGCAACGGCAACGCCGGCTCGCTGACGCTGTCGATCTCGACCGGCGATGCGCTGCCGCCGGATGCGTACCCGGCCATCATGTTCATTATCGACAACAAAACCCTGCCGACTGGCAACAAGATCGCCGCCACCTTCGGCGACCCCGGCGTGAAGGTCTCCGCGACGGTGAGCTCCAACGCCGCCGCCGGCGGTCGTCCCAGTTGGATGGTCGACAACCAGGCCAAGACCAGCCTCGCCCTGCTGCGCGCCATGCGCAAGGTCACCTCGCTCGATGTTACCTTCGGCAAACAGAAGGTCACCAGCATCCCGATGGACGGCTTCACCAAGGCCTATCGCAACCTCGGCACGTCCTGCGGGTTTTCGACCAAGGACGTTGCGCCCTGAGGCTGCCGGCCGGTCGGGCAGGGCGCTGGCAATCTTGCTCGCGCCTCGCTATCTCTGGGGCATAAAAGGCTCTAAGCCTGTCGCCCACAGAATCGCGAACCCAAGGCTCTCTATGCGCTGCCCCTATTGCCAGTCCGAAGATACGCAGGTGAAGGATTCGCGTCCCGCCGAGGATGGCGCCGCGATCCGCAGGCGGCGGGTGTGCCCCGATTGCGGCGGCCGGTTCACGACCTTCGAGCGCGTCCAGCTGCGCGACCTCGTCGTCGTAAAGAAGTCCGGACGCAAGGTGCCGTTCGATCGTGACAAGCTGCTGCGCTCAGTCGAGATCGCCGTGCGCAAGCGCAATGTCGACCCCGAACGCATCGACCGCGCCGTGACCGGCATCGTGCGCCAGCTCGAAAGCTCGGGTGAGACCGAAATTGCTTCGGGCGAGGTCGGCCGGCTGGTCATGGAGGCGCTGAAATCGCTGGATGACGTCGCCTATGTCCGCTTCGCCTCGGTCTATCGCAATTTCCGCGAGGCCAGGGATTTTCACGAGCTGCTGGGCGAATTGAAGGGCGACGAGGAAAAGACCGAAGAGGACGCCGGCTGATCATGGCGGGACAGCGACTGGACGACGCCGTGCAGGCGGCCCTTGACCGCCGTTTCATGGCCGCGGCCATCAGGCTGTCGCGCCGCAATGCCGGCCGCACCTCGACCAACCCTTCCGTAGGCACCGTCATCGTGCGCGACGACGGCGCCGGACCGATGATCGTCGGCACCGGCGTGACGGCCGTGGGTGGCCGCCCGCATGCCGAGACCGAGGCGCTGGCCGAGGCCGGCGAACTCGCGCGTGGCGCCACCGCCTATGTCACGCTGGAGCCTTGCGCCCATCATGGCCGCACGCCGCCCTGCGCCAATGCGCTGGTCAATGCCGGCATAGCGCGGGTGGTGGGTGCTGCGAGCGATCCCGATCCGCGCGTCTCCGGCAAGGGCTACGCCATCCTGCGCGCCGCCGGCGTCGAGGTGGTGGAGAAGGTGCTGGCCGCCGAAGCTGCCGAGCAGATGGCCGGCTATCTGACTCGTTCTCTGAAAAAACGCCCGGAAGTAACTCTGAAGCTTGCGCTTTCGAGCGACGGCAAGATCGGCCGCAAAGGCGCAGGCCAGGTCGCCATCACCGGCGAGATCGCGCGGCGCGATGTCTATCTGATGCGCGCCGAGTCCGACGCCATCCTGATCGGCATCGGCACCGCGCTGGAGGACGACCCGGCGTTGACCGTGCGCCTGCCGGGATTGGAGAACCGCTCGCCGGCGCGCATCATCCTCGATCGGCAGATCCGGTTGCCGGAGGCGTCGAAGCTGGTGTCCGGCGTCGACCGCGTGCCGCTCTACGTCGCCGCTTGCCTGGAGGCCGATCCGCATCGGCGCTCGGCGCTGGAACGCGCTGGCGTACGCTTCATCGGCACCGAAACCCATGATGGCGTCGTCGCTTTGCCCGAATTGCTGGAAGACCTTGCCGCGCTCGGCATGGCAAGCGTTTTGGTCGAAGGCGGCGCCCAGGTGGCCAAGGCCTTCCTCGATGAAGATCTTGTCGACCGCATTGTCCTCTTCCAAGGCCCGGACGCCATCGGTGAGGACGGTATTGCATCGCCCATCGACGCCGACCATATCCCGGCTGGATTTCGCAAATCGCGTGACATGCGTTTCGGCGAGGACAGTTATGCCGAATGGGTGAGGAACCTTTAATGTTTACCGGAATTGTCACCGACGTTGGCACGGTAGCCGCTGCGAAGCCGCTCGCCGAGGGCATCGGCCTGCGCATCGACACCGCCTATGATCCTGACACCATCGCGATTGGCGCTTCGATTTCCTGTGGTGGCGTCTGCCTCACCGTGACCGCGCTTCCCGAGCAAGGCTCGAACGCGCGCTGGTTCGAGGTCGAGGCCTGGGAGGAAGCGCTGAGGCTGACCACCGCCTCGAGCTGGAAACCCGGTACCCGTATCAACCTCGAACGGGCGCTGAAGATCGGCGACGAGCTCGGCGGCCACATCGTCTCCGGCCATGTCGACGGCATGGCCGAGATTATCGAGCGCAAGGAGGAGGGCGATGCCGTGCGTTTCACCCTCGAAGCGCCACGGCATCAGGCCAAGTTCATCGCGCCGAAAGGTTCGGTCGCGCTCGACGGCACCTCGCTCACCGTCAACAAGGTCGAAGGCACCCGCTTCGACGTGCTGCTCATCCATCACTCGCTGACTGTCACCACTTGGGGCGAGCGCCACGCGGGCGACCGCGTGAACCTCGAGATCGACACCATGGCCCGCTACGCGGCGCGCCTGGCCGAGGCGGCGAAAGAGGGGCTTTGAGGCCTCAGCCTTGAAATTGCCGGCCATTGGCCGTACATTGCCGCAGGAGAGCGACAATGACGGCACACCCACCACGCGGCCGCGTTCGTGGCGAGCGTTTGGAAACACGCGTCACGGCCGACCAGAAGAGCCTTATCGAGCATGCTGCGGCGCTACAGGGCCGCACCGTGACGGATTTTGTGCTGACCAGCCTCCAGGAAGCTGCCCGCCGTGCAATCGAGGAGCACGAGCGCCTGGAGCTGTCTATCCGCGACAGCCGGGCCTTCGTGGACGCTCTCGTCAATCCAAAACCAGTGAACGATCGCTTGCGCGATACGGTACGTCGGTATCGACAAGCCACTGGCATCTGAAGTGGCAGGCTCGACTGAAGCCCCTCTGCGAGTTGAGGTGCTCGGTCCGCTGCATGACAGAAACTCATTCGAAAGCGGCGCAGAACCGCTCGATCGATATCTTCGACTGCAAGCTGGGCAAGATGCCCGCAAGAATATTGCGGCGCCCTTCGTGCTAGTCACGCCGAATGGAGCTATCGCCGGTTACTACACGCTCTCATCCACTGCGGTGAATGTCGGCGAATGGCCTGCCGAGACAGTCCGCAACTTGCCGCGCTATCCACTCATTCCGGCGACGCTGCTTGGACGCTTGGCCCTCGATCGACGGCACCAGGGCAAGGGTTACGGCCGATACCTTCTGGCCGATGCATTGCACCGGTCTCTCCGTAGTGAGATCGCCTCGTTCGCGGTCATTGTCGACGCGAAGGACGAGAACGCGCGGCGCTTCTATGAACGCGAGAGTTTCTTGCCATTTCCGGATCAACCGATGAAGCTGTTTCGACCAATGGCCGATATCGCGGGATTGTTCAGATGAAAAAGGGGACTCCAACGGAGAGTGATAATTCCGAGATCAAGGAACGGCTGACACGCGAAGCAATGGCCGATGTGGATGCAGGCCGTGTGGTAGACCACCGAGCCGTTCTTGCCTGGGCTGAAAGCCTGGGTACCGGCTGTCCGCTTCCGCCGCCTCGGATAAAGATGCGATAGACCAAGCGGCACCCAGACCAATCTTCCGCTTGCGATCAACCCGGCTTCGGCCTAAGTCACCGGCAACCCCCCGGAGACTTTTATGGCTGGAACATCCCAACACGGCAAAGCGTTCATTCGCCCGAAGGCGAAGGCGCATCTGCTCATTGTCGAAGCGCGTTTTCACGATGATCTCGCCGACGCCCTGCTCGAAGGCGCCACCAGCGCGCTCGACGAGGCTGGCGCCACCTATGACGTCGTCACGGTTCCCGGCTCGCTCGAGATACCGGCGGTCATCACCTTCGCGCTCGACGGCGCCGCCGAAGGCGGCACGCATTACGACGGCTTCGTCGCGCTCGGCACTGTCGTCCGCGGCGACACCTATCATTTCGACATTGTCGCCAATGAATCGAGCCGCGCACTTATGGACCTTTCGGTGCAGGAGGCGATCGCGATCGGAAATGGTATCCTGACCACGGAGAACGACGCGCAGGCTTGGGCGCGCGCGCGCAAGACGGAAGGCGACAAGGGCGGCTTCGCCGCGCGCGCGGCGCTGACCATGATCGCGCTCAAGGAGAAACTCGGAGCCCAATCGTGACCGAACCCGCCTCGACCGGTGCGGTGCGCCACGCCAACAAGCGCGGTGCCGCCCGTCTTGCCGCCGTCCAGGCGCTCTACCAGATGGATGTGTCCGGCAGTGGCGTCTTCGAGATCACGGCCGAATACGAAACCTTCCGCCTCGGCAAGGAAGTCGACGGCGCGCTCTACCGCGAGGCCGACGCGCAATGGTTCCGCGCCATCCTGACCGGCGTCGTCGAGAACCAGAAGACCATCGACCCCGTCATCCGCCAGGCGCTGACCGAGGACTGGCCGCTGTCGCGGCTGGATTCGACGCTGCGCGCCATCCTGCGCGCCGGCGTCTATGAATTGATGAAGCGCGAGGACGTGCCGGTGGCCGTCATCGTCTCCGAATATGTCGACATCGCCAAGGCGTTCTACGAGGAAGACGAACCGAAGCTGGTCAACGCCGTTCTTGATCGTGTCTCGCGCCGGGTTCGCGGCGAGCGGCGTGGCAAGGACGCTTCGTGACGACCGCAACGGCCGCGGTCGCCGAGGCCGGCAGCGAAGGGCGTCGCACCGCGGTGCTGCTTGCCGCCGCGCAGGCGATCGTCGGTTCGGCCGCGCCGATCGCCATTTCGCTTGGCGCGCTTGCCGGGCAATACCTGCTCGGTCCCGACAAGTCGCTGGCGACGGCGCCGGTCACCGGCTTCAACATCGGTGTTGCGCTGGGCGCCTTGCCGGCCGCCGCCATCATCCGCCGGCTCGGCCATCGCGGCGGCTTCATGACCGGCACCGTGGTCACCGCGCTCGGCGGCCTGATCGCGACCATCGCGCTCTTCCGGGGGAGCTTCTGGCTGTTCGCCTTCGGCCTCGGCGTCATCGGTGTCGGCGGCGCCTTCGTCCAGCAGTTCCGCTTCGCTGCCGCCGACAACGCGCCGCCCGAGTTCAAGGCGCGCGCCATCTCCTTCGTGCTGGCGGGCGGCATCGTCACGGCCATCCTCGGGCCTCAGATCGTCATCTACACCCGCGAATTGCTGGCCCCGGTGATGTTTGCCGGATCCTTCGTCTCGATCCTCCCGCTCGCGGCGGCCGGCGCGCTCATCCTGTCATTCCTGCGTGTTTCCTCGCGCGCAAGCACCGTGACTGAAACCGATGCAAGCGATGCCCGGCCGCTGGCTGAAATCGTCACCCAGCCACGTTTCGTCGCGGCGCTTTTCTGCACCGTCGGCAGCTACGCGCTGATGAGCTTCGTCATGACCGGCGCGCCGCTCGCCATGGTCGGCTGCGGCCTGTCGGAAGACAATGCGACGCTCGGCATCTCCTGGCACGTCATGGCGATGTTCGGGCCGAGCTTCTTCACCGGTGCGCTGATCCATCGCTTCGGCGCCGAACGCATCGTCGCCACTGGCCTTGTCCTGCTGATCGGCTGCGGCGCCGTCGCGCTTTCCGGACTGGCGCTGTGGCAGTTCTGGACGGCGCTGATCCTGCTCGGGCTCGGCTGGAATTTCGGTTTCATCGGCGCCACGGCGATGGTCGCCGCCAGCTACCGGCCTTCGGAGAAGAGCAAGGTCCAGGGTTTCCACGATTTTGTCCTGTTCGGCTCCGTCGCCTTCGCCTCGCTGATGTCGGGCGCGATCTACAATGCCTGGGGTTGGACCATGCTGAACTGGATCGTCTTCCCGGTCGTCCTGCTTTGCTTTGTGGCGCTCGGCACGTTGAAGTTGGTGGGCGCTCCCAAATTTTGAAGAAGGCGTCCGACCAGTTCTCCCGGCCACTTGAACAATCTGCCTGAGGCGGCCAGCGTCAGGCATCCGGCGGGAGCACCTGCAGGACCCGCGCGATGAACATGTGGAACTCGTCCATATAGTTGCGCAGGAATGTCTCCGTTGACTCCACCGTCACCTCCCCATCGTCGGTGATCAATCCCGGAGTGAACTGAATGTAGGCTTCGGGCGAGTTCATCTGGGGTGCGTTGCAGAAGCTGAGCACGCTGCGCAGGCTCTGCTGAGCGACCGCGGTCGCGATCGCGCCGGGCGACGTTCCGATGACAGCGGTCGGTTTGCGGGCAAAAGAGTTCTTGCCGTATGGGCGACTGGCCCAGTCGATCGCATTCTTCAGACCGCCGGGGATCGATCGGTTGTACTCCGGCGTGACGAAAAGCACCGCCTGGACGGACGCGATGGCTTTCTTGAACTTCAAGGCGACCGGCGGAAAATCGGCATCATAGTCGTAGCTGTAAAGCGGCAGGTCCTTGAAGGAGATTTCCATCATTTCAAGCTCGGGCGGCGCCAGTCTGACGAGGGCCTTCGCAAGCTTGCGGTTGATGGAGCCCTTGGCAAGGCTGCCGATGAGGTAGCCGACTTTATGCTTGGCCATGACACACTCCTGTTGTGGCCGCCGACCCGCCTTTCCTAATATTCCTCAGAACAGGGCAGACCGCCAGCCGGCCTTAGGTCGGCATTGCGCTGCGCCGGATGGAGCAGGGCCCAAGCCCGGGCCGAACAAAATTATTGCGCCTGTCCCCCTAGTTATGAAACCGTATGCCCCGACTGGCCGTTAAAGCCATGCTCATATGCGGCCACCGATCGATCGGTTCATAGCAAGGGATTTTCACAATGTTTTCAATGAGAAAGATCGCTTTCGCGGCGATGGCGCTCGGCATCGCGACGGCATCGGCGAATGCCCAGGTGGTGGTGTCTTCCAAGATCGACACGGAAGGCGGCGTGCTGGGCAACATCATCCAGCTCGTGCTCAACGCCAACAACATCAAGACCACCGACCGTATCCAGCTCGGCGCGACGCCCGTGGTGCGCAAGGCGATCACCGCCGGGGAGATCGACATCTATCCCGAATACACCGGCAATGCCGCTTTCTTCTTCCAGAAGGCCGACGATCCGGTCTGGAAGGATGCCGCCAAGGCCTACGAAACCGCCAAGAAGCTCGACTACGCCGCCAACAAGATCGTCTGGCTGTCGCCATCGCCGGCCAACAACACCTGGGCGATCGCGCTGCGCAAGGAGGTGGCCGACGAGAACAAGCTCGTCACCCTGACGGATTTCGGCAAATACGTCGCGGGCGGCGGCAAGGTTGTGCTTGCGGCTTCCGCCGAGTTCGTCAATTCGGCGGCAGCACTTCCGGCCTTCCAGACGACCTATGGCTTCAAGCTGAAGCCCGACCAGCTGATCACTCTTTCCGGGGGCGACACCGCCGCGACCATCGCCGCTGCCGCCAACCAGACCAACGGTGCCAACGCCGCCATGGTCTACGGCACCGACGGCGGCATCCAGCCCTCCGGCCTCGTCGTGCTCGAGGACGACAAGGGCGTGCAGCCCGTCTATCAACCCGCGCCGATCATCCGCGAAGAGGTCCTGAAGCAGCATCCCGAGATCGAAGCGCTGCTGAAGCCGGTCTTCGCCAAGCTCGATCTCGTCACGCTGCAGGAGCTCAACGGCCGTGTGCAGCTGGGCGGCGAGCCCGCGAAGGGCGTGGCGGAGGATTTCCTCAAGAAGAACGGCTTCCTGAAGTAACAACCCAGCCTGAAAAGCGCGAAGCCGGTGCCAGGTACCCCCCTCTGTCCTGCCGGACATCTCCCCATCAAGGGGAGAGATTGGCAACTGCTGCCTCTCGCTTCCTTCTCGACCCAGGGGGATTGGCGAAAGCGCTCGCGACATCTGATCTCCCCCCTTGAGGGGGAGATGGCCGGCAGGCCAGAGGGGGGCGCTTCGCGCAAACGCTCTTCATGACCCTGCGTTTCGACAAGCTCGGCGTGGTCATCGCCGCGATCGTCGCCTACGCCGCTTTCCTGGCCCCCTTTGCCACGTTCCGCGCCAACCGGATCGTACCCGGGCAGGCGCGTTCGATCCTCGAGTCGTTGCCGCCCACGCTTGGCATGCTGTTGCTGGCGATAGCGATCGCGGCCGCAATCGTCGCCTTGCTCAGGACGCCGCTCGCCTTAAGACTGGCGGCCAGCGTCGTCGCGCTTGTCGCGCTTACGATCCTGATCGGCGTTGCAGGCGGTTTCCTGACACCCGCCGGCAACACCTTCGCCCGCGTCGCGCCGGCTTCCGGTTTCTGGCTGCTGATCTTTGCCTTCACCTTGCTGCTGGCCGATGTGCTGACCAGGCTGAACCTGTCGCCCTGGGCGCGGGTCGGTGTGCTTGTGCTGGCCGCTTTGGCAATCGCCGCGCTGCTTGTCTCCGGCAACTGGGACAGTCTGTCCATACTCAAGGAATATGCCAGCCGCGCCGACAGCTTCTGGGCCGAAGCTTCCAAGCACGTCACGCTGGCGCTTGGCTCGCTGGCCGGCGCGGTCATAGTCGGCATACCGCTTGGCATCCTTTGTCATCGCGTCGAGAAACTGCGGGCGGGGGTGCTGAATGTGCTCAACATCATCCAGACCATCCCGTCGATCGCGCTCTTCGGCCTGCTGATCGCGCCGCTCGGCTGGGTCGCCCTGCATGTGCCAGGCGCCGCCGCAATCGGTATCAGGGGCATCGGCATCGCGCCCGCCTTTGTGGCGCTCTTCCTCTATTCGCTGCTGCCGGTGGTGGCCAACACGGTGGTTGGGCTGGCTGGTGTACCCCGCGCGGCCAACGACGCCGCGCGCGGCATGGGCATGACCGATCGCCAGCGCCTGTTCGACGTCGAGTTCCCGCTCGCCTTTCCGGTGATCCTGACCGGCATCCGCATCGTGCTGGTGCAGAATATCGGCCTTGCCACCATTGCCGCGCTGATCGGCGGCGGCGGCTTCGGCGTGTTCGTCTTCCAGGGTGTCGGCCAGACGGCGATGGATCTGGTGCTGCTCGGCGCGCTGCCCACCGTGGCGCTGGCCTTTGCGGCGGCCATCATCCTCGATGCGGTGATCGAGATGACCGCCACCAAGCGCAGGGTAGTTGAAACGGCATGATCGAGATCGAAGGCATCACCAAGCGCTATGACGCAACGACGGTGGTCGACAATGTTTCGATGGTCATCGAACCGCGAACCATCGCGACCATTGTCGGCACGTCGGGATCCGGCAAGACGACGCTGCTCAGGATGATCAACCGGCTGGTCGAGCCGACCTCCGGCATCATCAAGCTCGACGGTGCCGACAACCGCTCGGTGCCCGGCTATCAGCTGCGCCGCAGCATCGGCTATGCCATCCAGGGCCACGGCCTGTTTCCGCATCGCACGGTGGCGCAAAACATCGCCACCGTGCCGCTGTTGCTCGGTTGGGACAGGGATCGCATCAAGGCCCGTGTCGACGAGCTGATGACGCTCTACCAGCTCGACCCGCAGGCCTACGGCCCGCGCTACCCGCATGAGCTTTCCGGCGGCCAGCAGCAGCGCGTCGGCGTCGCCCGCGCCTTGGCCGCCGAGCCCAACGTGCTTTTGATGGATGAGCCGTTCGGCGCGCTCGACCCGATCATCCGCACCAAGGCGCAGGAGGATCTGCTGGCGATCCAGAAGCGTTTCGGCACCACCATCATCCTCGTCACCCACGACATGGAAGAGGCGGTGCATCTGGGCGACAAGATCGCCGTCATGGATGCTGGCAAGCTGGTGCAATACGCCAAGCCGGCTGAGATCCTGGCGAGACCCGCAAGCGATTTCGTCGAGACATTGGTCGGCGCCAGCGAAAGGCCGTTCCGGCTGCTGTCGCTCGGGCCTGTGCGCGATGCCGTGGAGCCGGGCGGCGCCGAAGGCGAGGCGATCCCCGGCGAAGCCACGCAGCGCGACGCGCTGGCCGAACTGCTGTGGTCGGGCCGCCCCGCGCTGCCGGTGAAGGGCACGGACGGCAAGCTCATTGGCCGCGTCACCGTCGAAGGTTTGGTGAAGCGTGCGGCGAGGCCGCAATGAAAGCCTGGCTGCCCGCGCTGCTGAGGCTGGCCGTCCTGGCACTGCTGGTGACCTTCATCACCAGCCCCAACTGGTTCGAGCCGCTGCTGAAGCCGCTGACCGAGAATGGCGCGCCGGCGATCTACAACCAGGGCAGTCTGCTGACACTGACCTTGCAGCATCTATCGACCGTTCTGATCGCGACGGTCGCGGCGACGATCGTGGCGGTGGCGCTGGCAATCCTGGTTACCAGGCCGGCCGGGGCCGAGTTCCTGCCCTTGTCGCGCAGCCTGGTCAATATCGGCCAGACTTTTCCGCCGGTCGCGGTGCTGGCGCTTGCCGTGCCGGCCGTCGGCTTCGGAGAGAAGCCGACGCTGATCGCGCTCTTCCTTTACGGCCTGCTGCCGATCTTCGAGAACGCGCTGACGGCGCTCACCACGCTGCCCCGCAACGTGATGGAAGCGGCGCGCGGCGCCGGCATGACCGGCTGGCAAAGACTGACGAAGGTGGAGTTGCCACTCAGCGCCCCCGTGATCCTCGGCGGCATCCGGCTCTCGGTGGTCATCGGCCTTGCCACCGCGACCATCGGTTCAACGGTTGCCGCCAAGACGCTTGGCGAGGTGATCATCGCCGGCCTGATCTCGAACAACCTTGCCTTCGTGCTGCAGGGCGGCCTGATCGTCGCCGCGCTCGCTGTGCTGATCTATGACGGCCTTTCGGCGATCGAGCGTTACGCGGCGCGGCGCATGGGGCAGGGCGCGGAATAACGCTAGGTCTGTGGATTGGGCGAAGGTGCCCTGGCGTCATTTCAATCGATCTAATTCCGAGCCCGCGCTGGCATAACAATTCCTGCCCTCTTCTTTTGGGCGAAAGCCGGGCAAAAACCGAACAATATCTTGACGTTCCAAGCCCTGTTTCGCATACACCCCACCCAAGGGTTGGATTCCGTCAGCGGCATGCATCCCCGTTCCAACGGCCCAGGGAGGGGTTCTTTTGGGCCAACAATCGAGGAAAATCCGGCAATGACCATCATTACCGCCGTCATCGCCTGCGGCTTGCTGTCAGTTCTGTACGCCATCTGGGCGACACGTTCGGTCCTTGCGTCCGATCAGGGCAATCAGCGCATGCAGGAAATCTCCGCCGCCATCCGCGAAGGCGCCCAAGCCTATCTGGCGCGCCAGTACACGACAATCGCCGTCGTCGGCATCGTCGTGCTGCTGCTTGCCTGGTGGCTGCTTTCCATCACAGCCGCGATCGGCTTTCTGATCGGCGCCGTGCTCTCTGGCGCCGCCGGCTTCATCGGCATGCATGTCTCGGTGCGCGCCAACGTCCGCACTGCGCAGGCTGCCTCCAACAGCCTTGCCGCCGGCCTCGACATCGCCTTCAAGTCGGGCGCCATCACCGGCATGCTGGTGGCGGGCCTGGCGCTGCTCGGCGTCTCGATCTACTACCTCATCCTGACCGGCCCGATGGGCCTGCAGCCGAACGACCGTATCGTCATCGACTCGCTGGTTTCGCTCGGCTTCGGCGCTTCGCTGATCTCGATCTTCGCCCGTCTCGGCGGCGGCATCTTCACCAAAGGTGCGGACGTCGGCGGCGACCTCGTCGGCAAGGTCGAGGCCGGCATTCCGGAAGACGATCCGCGCAACCCGGCCACCATCGCCGACAATGTCGGCGACAATGTCGGCGACTGCGCCGGCATGGCCGCGGACCTGTTCGAAACCTATGCGGTAACTGTCGTCGCCACCATGGTTCTGGCCGCCATCTTCTTCGGCGGCACGGCCGCGCTGGGTGCGTCGATGCTCTATCCGCTCGCCATCTGCGGCGCCTGCATCCTGACCTCGATCGTCGGCACCTTCTTCGTCAAGCTTGGTTCCAACGGCTCGATCATGGGCGCTCTCTACAAGGGCCTGATCGTCACCGGCCTGCTGTCGGTCGTCGGGCTCGGCGTCGCCACCTCGGCCACGGTCGGCTGGGGCGAGATCGGCACCGTCGCGGGCATCGCCATCACCGGCAAGAACCTGTTCATCTGTGGCCTGATCGGCCTCCTGGTGACCGGCCTGATCGTGGTGATCACCGAATACTACACCGGCACCAATAAGCGCCCGGTGAACTCGATCGCCCAGGCGTCGGTGACCGGCCATGGCACTAACGTCATCCAGGGCCTCGCTGTGTCGCTGGAATCGACGGCGCTGCCGGCCATCGTCATCGTCGGCGGCATCATCGCCACCTACCAGCTCGGCGGCCTCTTCGGCACGGCAATCGCCGTCACCACCATGCTCGGCCTCGCCGGCATGATCGTGGCCCTCGACGCCTTTGGCCCGGTCACCGACAATGCCGGCGGCATTGCCGAAATGGCTGGCCTGCCCAAGGAAGTGCGCCATTCCACCGACGCGCTCGACGCGGTCGGCAACACCACCAAGGCCGTAACCAAGGGCTATGCCATCGGCTCGGCCGGCCTTGGCGCACTGGTGTTGTTCGCGGCCTATTCGAACGACCTGAAGTTCTTTGCCGCCAACGGCGACAAATATCATTACTTCCAGGGCATGGGCGAAGTCTCCTTCGACCTCTCCAATCCCTATGTCGTCGCCGGCCTGATCTTCGGCGGCCTGATCCCTTACCTGTTCGGCGGCATCGCGATGACCGCCGTCGGTCGCGCCGCCGGCTCGATCGTCGAGGAAGTGCGCAAGCAGTTCCGCGAGGACAAGGGCATCATGGCCGGCACCTCCAAGCCGAACTATGCGCGCGCCGTCGACATCTTGACCAGGGCGGCGATCCGGGAAATGATCATCCCGTCGCTGCTGCCGGTGCTGGCGCCGCTCGTCGTCTATTTCGGCGTGCTGCTGATCTCGGGCTCCAAGGCCTCGGCCTTCGCGGCGCTCGGCGCCTCGCTGCTCGGCGTCATCGTCAACGGCCTTTTCGTCGCCATCTCGATGACCTCCGGCGGCGGTGCCTGGGACAACGCCAAGAAGTCGTTCGAGGACGGTTTTACCGACAAGGACGGCGTCAAGCACCTGAAGGGCTCCGAGGCGCACAAGGCCTCGGTCACCGGCGACACCGTCGGCGATCCCTACAAGGACACCGCCGGCCCGGCCGTCAACCCGGCGATCAAGATCACCAACATCGTCGCGCTGCTTCTGCTCGCCGTGCTCGCGCACGGCTGATTGCAGCTCCGACTCCAAGGCAAAGCCCGCGGGATCGCTCCTGCGGGCTTTTGTTTTCTGGCATCACATCACGCACTCCGCGGCCCTGGGGGCACTCAGTTGTCTTCAGGCCCTTCGCTGCCGTGGCGATAGCGGGTTAGCAACGCGTCGGCGTCTGGTTCTCGCTCGGGCATTGGCGGCAAGCCACGTGTCTGGCGCAGCATGGCAATGAACGCGCCGCGGCGATATTGGCGGCGGAAGGAACGCGCTCGCGGATGCATGCCGAGGGCAGCCAGCAGCCTGCGTTTGAGGTAGCGGGAGCGCTTGAGAGGAGCAGGCTCCTCGGCGTTGCCGAGAAGCCGGACGCGCAACGCGTCCGGCGCATTCATCGCGTCCATCAGGTCTTCCTGCTCCCGCGCCGTGTCTCGCGCATAGCTGCCTTCGCGCTTGCCCGAATGCAGCATGAGCACCGTCAGATGGGGCATTGTCGCGATCACAGCACCTTTGCGCCAGGCACGGAACAGCCAGTCCTGGGAACTCTCGCAAACGCACTGGCTGGCCGGGCGCCACGGTCCAAGCCTTGGCAGCGACGTCCGCCGGATCATTTGCGCAGAGCCGAATCCGACTGTGATGACTGGGTCATAAAAGCCGTCCCGCCCCATCCCGAGGATCATATGCCTGGAACCTTTGCTCGCGGACGACTCGATGACCGCACCTCGGGCGATCACCACATCAGCGCCGGTGGCGTCGATCCAGCCGCACATGGACGCCAGATGGTCGGGAAACCAGAGATCGTCATGGTTCAAGATAGCAACGAAGCGACCGCGGGCTCGGGCAAAGCCGATATTGTTAGGCCCCGATTGCTCGCCGAAATTCACCGGAAGGTCGAGATAGGAGATGCGGGTGTCGCCGAAAGCGGCGACCGTGGTCGCGGTGTCCGGCCGACACGCGTCGCCAATGACTATGGCTTCCCAGTCCTGGAGAGTCTGACCGATGAGGCTCTTCAGTGCTTGATGCAGCACCGCCGGACGATTGTGCGTCGCTATCACGACCGAGACCAGCGGTTCGATCGGTCTGATTGGCGCGCCTTGCTCGGCCGGCTCCATGCTACACCAGCTTATAGGGGATCTGCTCGGTGTCCGGGGGCAGGCGCCAATGGTCCGGCGCGTCATAGGCGTAAGCCTTGTCGACGAGGTTGAGCACCAAAGCAGTCTCCGGTCCGAGCGCGACCACACCGTGCCAGACGCCGGGCGGAATGGTGACGATTGCCGGTCGCAAGGCGCCGACGATCTTGTGCCAGACCGTGCCGGAACTGGGCGAGGCCTTGCGCCCGTCGAAAAGCGATATTCGCACGCTGCCGACGCAGCAGAACAAACGGTCCAACGTCACCGCATGTGCGTGCCAACCCGTCACCGCGCCTGGATACATCGTGCGTTGAAACACTTGCCCGACGGGGGATTGATCGAGAGCCCACTCCCCGCGAAAGACCTCGGTCAGGTAGCCGTTGGACGTCGCGACGGGTCTGATTTCCTTGATGCGGACGCCCTCGATTGCCGGAGGGTCGATTGCAAGCCAGTCGGGCGTTACGGTTGCTTGGTCGGGTGTGCCCCTGGCCATCCAGCCGTCAGGCCCTGCACGCTGATCGCCGGACATTTCAAGCCCTCCCAACCCGGCCGGCTTGATAAGGGTTCGCCCTGGGGATGACAAGCTGGGTTATCCCGTGCATGGAACAAAAACCCGTGAGAGCGATCGCACAGGTTTTGTTGCCGGGAAGGGAGAGGCCGCCGAAAACGGCGGTGCCGGAAGCCTCAGGGCGTACCGCCGCTGCCGCCGCCTGGAATGCCGGGCGCCAGCTTGCTCGCGCCGCTGATGATCTGGCTGAGGAAGTTCTGGTCCTTGCCGCCGGTCGGCGTCGTCCTCGAGATGAAGTCGAAGATCTTGCCGTCCTTGAGGCCGTAATTGGCGATCTGGGTAACGCGGCCGTCGGCGCCGAAATAGACCGCCAGCACGTGCTGGTCGATGATGCGGGGGTTGTCGAAAGCGACGTAGCGCTTGCGCGTCTGCGAGATGTAGTAGAAGGCCTCGTTGTCGAAGGTCGCCGTCGTCGACGGCGTGCCCAGCGCCAAAAGCACCTGCTCGCGGCTCGACCCGACCGGCACCGAATCGATCGCCTGCTGGTCGATGACGTAGCCTTTGGTCAGCGTCTCGCTGGGATGGAGATCGCCGAACATCTTGGACGAATTGCAGGCGGAAAGCGCTGACACCACTACCAGCAGCGAAGCCACGCCCACTGGGGCGGGCGCAAAGAACGACTTGAATTTCAGCGCACCCAACAACAATTCTCCATCACATCCCCGCAACTTGCGCTGGGCCGCAAAACCGGTAAACCAGCTTGCATGCCGATGCAACAAGGCCAAATCAAACAACAGGTCCCCGGGAGACCGCCCTCAATGTTCCAGCGCCTTTTTGGCCGCGAACGCAATGCCAACCGCGCTATCACCGACGCGCTCTACGCACAAATCGTGGCGGCGGCGCGGCAAACGGTGTTTTATTCCGACTGGAATGTGCCGGATACGCCGCTCGGCCGCTTCGAGATGCTGTCGCTGCACATGTATCTTGTCCAGCACCGGCTGCGTGGCGAGCAAGGTGTGGCCGTCGAGGTCGCGCAAGTGCTGATCGACGAGTTCTTCCTCGACGTCGAGCATTCGCTGCGCGAACTCGGCATCAGCGATGTCGGCGTGCCCAAACGCATGAAGAAGCTGGCAAAGATGTTTTATGGCCGTACCGCCGCTTATGACGACGCGCTCAACGAAGACGATCGGGTGGCGCTTGCGGCGGCGCTCGCCCGCAACGTCAGGCCGGACTCCGGCGCCTGGCCGCAGGCTCCGCTGCTGGCGGACTATGTCTGCGAAGCCTCGCAGAAGCTTGCCGCGCAGCCGACCGAATCGATCGTCGCCGGCACCGCCGCGTTCCCGGCCGCCGGGGCCGTGTGAAGGAGGCTGTGATGAAAGACGCCGAATTGCGCAGCCCGGTTTCCTTTGTCGCCAATGTCGCGCGGCTGCCGCAAAAGGGTTTGCCCATCGTGGTCGAGGCCGATGAGCGCCAGCGTGAGGCTCTTGCGGCCGAATACGAACTGCTTTCGGTCGAAAGCTATCGCGCCGAACTGCTTGTGGCTTCCTGGAAGCGCAATGGCATCAAGGTCACCGGACGCATCGAGGCCGACATCACGCAAGCCTGCATCGTCACCCTGGATCCAGTCGCCGCGCATATTGACGAGCCCGTCGAGGCGCTGTTCCTGCCCGAGCAGTCGAAGCTTGGGCGCGAAGGCTTCGAAGGCGGCGGCGAGATCGTCCTCGACGCCGATGGACCGGATAGTCCCGAGACATTTTCCGGCGACACCATCGATGTCGGCGCGCTGGCCGAACAGTTTTTCGGCCTGGCGATCGACCCCTATCCGCGCAAGCCGGGAGCCTCGATCGACGCCGCTGGCGAGGATCGGCCCGAGGAAAGCGAATTCCAGAAAAAACTGCGTTCGCTGCTTGGAAAATCCTGAGAGTGGTCCGGATTTTGGAAAAGTCGGTTGTGCGCAAGCGCAAAACCGCTATTTTCGCCGAACCTTCGCGAGCCCCTTACCCTGGCAGGCATCCGCCGCAAGCCAGGCAAACCGTGAGAAAAGCACTACGTGATCAGGATTTCCATCGATGCCATGGGCGGCGATCACGGACCGAGCGTGGTCATCCCGGCGCTGATGACGGTCGCCATCCGCCGCCCTGACATCCGCTTCGTCATCTATGGCCGCGAGGACGTGGTGCGTCCCGAGCTCGCCAAGTTCCCGAAACTCGCCGAGGTGAGCGAGTTCGTCCATTGCGAAATCGCCGTGCGCATGGACGACAAGCCGAGCCAGGCGCTTCGTCATGGCCGCTGGAAGTCGTCCATGTGGAAGGCCGTCGAAGCGGTCAAGAACGGCGGCGCGCAGGCCTGCATCTCGGCCGGCAACACCGGCGCGCTGATGGCGATGTCGAAATTCTGCCTGCGCACCATGGCCACCATCGAGCGCCCGGCGATCGCGGCGCTCTGGCCGACGACGCGCGGCGAAAGCGTGGTGCTCGATGTCGGCGCCACCATCGGCGCGGATGCGCATCAGCTTATCGATTTCGCCATTCTGGGCACCGGCATGGCGCGCTCGGTGTTTGGCATCGAGCGGCCGAGCGTCGGCCTGCTCAATGTCGGCGTCGAGGAGATCAAGGGTCAGGAAGAGGTCAAGGAAGCCGGCCGCATGCTGCGCGAGGCCAACATGACCTCGATGAATTATCGCGGCTTCGTCGAGGGCGACGATATCGGCAAGGGCACGGTCGACGTGGTGGTCACCGAGGGCTTTGCCGGCAATATCGCGCTCAAGACCGCCGAGGGCACCGCAAGGCAGATCGCCGGCTATCTGCGCGCCGCCATGAGCCGCACGCTCATGGCCAAGATCGGCTATGTCTTCGCCAAGGGCGCCTTCGACAGGCTGCGCGAGAAGATGGATGTCGGTCGTTCCAATGGCGGCATCTTCTTGGGCTTGAACGGCATCGTGGTGAAGAGCCATGGCGGCGCCGATTCGGATGGCTTCGCGGCCGCCATCGAGCTCGGCTACGACATGGTGCGCAACAATCTGCTTGACCGGATCGAGGCCGACCTCGATCTGTTCCATGCGCGCAACCCGACCGCGCAGGCAAACAGGAAATCCGGCGTCGCCGACGCCGAGGAATAGGAAAGAGCCTTGATCAGATCAGTCGTGCGCGGCAACGGTGCCGCGCTGCCCCGCCGCATCATGAAGAATGCCGACTTCGAAGGCATGGTCGAGACCTCCGACGAGTGGATCGTCCAGCGCACCGGCATTCGCCAGCGCCACGTCGCCGCCGACGACGAAACGACGGCCTCGCTCGGCGAGGCGGCCGCGCGTGCCGCGCTGGGCAGCGCCGGCATAACGCCCGCCGATATCGACCTCATCATCCTGGCGACCTCGACGCCCAACAACACGTTCCCGGCGACCGCCGTCGAAATCCAGAACCGGCTCGGCATGCATCACGGTTTTGCCTTCGACATGCAGGCCGTGTGCTCGGGCTTCGTCTATGCCGTCGCCACCGCCGACCTTTATATCCGTGGCGGCCTCGCCAAGCGCGTCCTGGTGATCGGGTCGGAAACATTCTCGCGCATCCTCGACTGGAGCGACCGTTCGACCTGCGTGCTTTTCGGCGACGGCGCCGGCGCGCTGGTTCTCGAAGCGGAAGACGGAGCCGGTGTGATTACCGACCGCGGCGTGCTGGCGGCCAGCCTGCGCTCCGACGGCGCGCACAAGGACAAGCTTTTCGTCGATGGCGGCCCTTCGACCACGGGAACCGTCGGCCATCTCAGGATGGAAGGCCGCGAGGTGTTCAAGCATGCCGTCGGCATGATCACCGATGTCATCGAGGCGACCTTCGGCGAGGCCGGCATTACGGCGCAGGACCTCGACTGGTTCGTGCCGCATCAGGCCAATAAACGGATTATTGACGCTTCCGCCAAGAAGCTCGGGATTGCCGAGCAGAAAGTGGTGGTCACCGTCGATTTACACGGTAACACCTCGGCTGCCTCGGTGCCGCTCGCTTTGTCGGTGGCGGTCGCCGACGGCCGCATCAAGAAGGGCGACCTTGTGCTTCTCGAGGCGATGGGTGGGGGTTTCACCTGGGGCGCGGTGTTGCTCCGCTGGTAAGTGCCGAACTCGCCGGTTCGGTTCTTGACCTTGCCGGATCAATTACTTAGGCTCTGCCTTTACCTGTATCGATTTACGTTTTTGCTCGCGGATGGGACGGTCGCATGGGGGGAAAGACACTTACGCGTGCCGACCTTGCTGAAGCCGTTTATCGGAAGGTTGGCTTGTCGCGAACGGAATCGGCGGAGCTCGTCGAGGCTGTCCTGGACGAAATCTGCGAAGCCATCGTTCGCGGCGAGACGGTGAAGCTGTCGTCATTCGCCACCTTCCATGTCCGTTCCAAGAACGAGCGCATCGGCCGCAATCCCAAGACCGGTGAGGAAGTGCCGATCCTGCCGCGCCGTGTGATGACGTTCAAATCGTCGAACGTTCTCAAGAGCCGTATTCTGCGTTCGCATCAGAACAGCAAGGGCAAGGGCGGCAAGTAATTTGCTGGCGAATGCGGTTGAAAACAGCCGGTCGTTTTGACGCTGGGCTTGAATATCGTTTCATAAATCGCTGAAATAAGGCACGATTCGGCATCATGAACCGGATCGCGGTCCAGTGTGGAGGATTGGCCCATGGACAAGAGCCCGGATGCTTTCCGCACCATCAGCGAAGTCGCGGAAGATCTCGATCTGCCGCAGCATGTGCTGCGTTTCTGGGAGACGCGCTTCACCCAGATCAAGCCGATGAAGCGTGGCGGCGGCAGGCGCTATTACCGGCCGCAGGACGTCGAGCTCATCAAGGGCATCAGGCATATGCTCTATGATCAGGGCTATACGATCAAAGGCGTGCAGAAGCTGTTGCGGGAGAACGGCAACCATTTTCTGGTCGCCATCGGCAATGGCGACATGGCCGCCGTGGAGGCGATCGCCCAGCGCCGCCAGGCCGAGCAGGTGCCGCTGACCGCAGCCGCGCAGCCGCGCAGCGACGAGGATGCGCTGGTCGGCCAGCCGAAGGTGAAACCCAGCCGCCGTTTCTTCGGCCTCGGCAAGAACGACGAGGAAGGTCCGGTTCAACCCGATTCTTCGAAATTGTCGCGTGACAACCGCGCGTTGCTGCAGGAGGCACTGTTCGACCTCTTGGAATGCAAGCGCCTGCTCGACCAGGTTCGTTGAACGGTCATCGTTCCGCTTGGTGCCGCGCGGCCGGCCCGCCGGAACTGGCTCGTCGTCCGTGCGTTAGGCTTCTCGAAGAGAAGGACAACAAGCATGGCATCGTTTTCGACCCTCTCCGACCTTGATATCGACAAGCAGGTCGCGGCGCTTTCGCGACAGTTGCACGATCTCAAGAAGGTTCTGGCCAGGCGCGGTGACGCCTATTACGAGGATGGCCGCGAGGCGGCGTCCGACTATTATTCGCAACTTGCCGATCGCCTGCACGAGGCGTTGCCGGCAATAAGGCGCAGGGGTAGGGCGCTCGAGCGTACGGCGCGCGACCATCCGGCGACGACCGTCGCCGTCGGGTTGGTCGTGGTCGGACTGCTTGCTGGCCTTCTTATCGGCCGGCGCTGATCTATCGAGAGGATACAAACAGAAATGGCGGCCGTTCTCGACGGCCGCCATTTCCGTGCCACTCGGCTCGCGTTACTTCGCGAGCTTGATCTGGCTCTTGGGGTCGACCTGAGCGGTAGCCGGGCGGCACTTGCCGTACACGGTGCCGGACGAATCGGTGCCGTCGACATATTTGCCTTTGCAGTTGAGCTGCAGCACCACGCACGCGCCGTGGCCCTTGCAGACAGCGCCGTCATTGCTGGGCAGGATGCCGGCCGAAGCCGGAGCCGAGACGGAGCCGAAAGCCGAGACGACGAGAGCCGCGGCGAGGGTGATACGCTTGAAGTTGGTCATTTGAGTATTTCCTTCCATTGGTTGTTGGGATCGCCGTCCTGGCGTCCCGTTGGGTTGAGGAGCACCTTCGCGGTGCCCATGGCCGCTTAGTGCCGGCCCCAATGGAAAGGTTCATATGCCGCGCGATTTTTTTCGTTTGACCGGCGATGTTTATGTTCGGCCATGAAATTTATCGGAGCCTCGCATCGCGCATCTGGCACGCAGCGCCTCGGCATAGAGCCGGTTCACTCCGCGATGCGGTCGTTTGAGATAGGCCGAGTCTTCAAGCCGCCAGAACCGTTCGAGCCGCGTGGCGATGACAGGGTTGGTCCATGTGCCATAGCCGGCAGCGGAATAGATGCAGATCTCGCCGGCATAGAGACCCTTGTCGGTGACCAGGAAATCGACCCTGGCATGATCGAGGTCTCCCGCGATATTTGGCGCCAACGCTATCGTCTGCCGGACAAGGTCGAGCAAGGCGGGACCGACCGGCAGGGATTGGTCTTCGCGCGGATAATCCGGATCGCGTCCGGATAACGGATGGCCCTCGCCGTCGAACAGATGCGAGCGCCCGGCGAGCTTGTCCTCGGCCCAGACATGGCTGATATCGCCGCTGCAGACATGGACCTTGATGTCGGTGGCGATCGATACGCTCGCGAGCGTCAGCCTCTCCTCGATGAAGACAGCGGGTTCTATCGGCCAGTAGGCCCATTCGCCATTGCGCCGCCCATAATTTTTCCCGAGCCATCGCCTTGCCTTGCGCACGATCTCGGACCAGGCGGGCCGACCGGCGGAAACGAAAATGTTCATCGCGCAGCCGTGGCTCGCCTTGACGACGACGTTGCCGGCCAGCAAGCCGGCGGGGATGTCTTCGGGATTCCGCCCGGCCCACAGCGTTTCCGCCACCGGCAGTTCGGGGCAGGCGGCGCGGATATAGGCCTTCGCCGCCAGCTTGTCGGTCAGCATCACGAACCGTGGATTGCGGTCGACGATCTTTCGCCACAACATCAACTCGTTGTAGCGCGTCGGGGCGGCGGGATTTGGCAGATAGCCGAGCTTCATCACGAAGCGGGCAATGAGAGCCGGATGGCGAAGCGTCAGGACGGCACGGGCGACCGCCAGCACCAGGCGGTGTCTGGCCCGCAGATCAACACAGGCCCACATCACGCATATTCCGGAATGCGATTCGACATCACCGGATAATCAAGCAGAAAATTCCGATGGGAAGACCGGTCCGCTCTAGCGGCGAAGGCCTGCCTTCCCATCGGCTGAAGGGAAGGATCAGGCCTTCTTCGGAGCCATCTTCTTGTGGTGGTGATGATGATGGTGGTGATGGTGATGGTGACGGTGATGATGCGTGCGGTGATGACGATGATGGTGATGCTTCTTCATCGGAGCCGCATCGGCGCTGGTGGCGCCGAGGATCGGCATGGTGAACGCCAGGGCCAGAGCCAGCCCGAGCGCGGAGAGGAGGGACTTCTTCATGACTTCGTTTCCTTTTTACGCGGGCGTTCCGAGATACACCGGAGCAAATCGGTGACCCAAGCCTCGCGATAGGGACTATCCTCCTGGTTTTTTTCGACAATTTTTCCCAAATGTAGATTTTTGTTTCTGGATTGTTTCTGAGAGCCCTCTAGCGCCGCGTGCCCCCGCCCTGAGGGACGACGTCGCGCGATCCTTGGAAGGATCCGGCCGCCTTGCCTCACATGGGCGGCGCGAAGCCGTGATTCCCGACCACGACCCGGTTGGCGAGGAGCTTGCCATCACCGCCCCGCTCGGCGTTGACGAACACTGCGATGCCCGGCTTGAGATCGGCCGACGTGGCGCTGGCGAACGTCACGATAGGTGTCGTCTGCGGAATCGCGATCTGCTTCTTCTGGCCGTTGTCATAGGTGAGCGTGACCGTGCGGCCTTCGATCTCGGTGACGTCGGCGACGGTGCCGTTGGTCATGCGGCTGTTGGGCTGCAGATCCCAGTCGCGATCGCCTTCGCCCGTACCCTTCAGCGCGGCCGGGAAGATCACGACTTCCAGCGCGCCACTGCCGCCGTCGGCCTTGGATATCGAGGCGATGCCGAGAAAATCGCCCTGCTTGATATCGGCCGCCGATGCCTTGGCGACGCCCGAAATCTTCCAGCCGTCGGCAAGCGTGATCGCATCGGTCTTGCCGTCGCGGTCCTTCACCGTAAGCATCGATCCGGCAACGCTGACGACAGTGCCTCGAATGCGTGCGGCATCCGCCGCCCACGCTTGCGTCGCGCCGATGACACTTGAGATTGCGCCAAGCACAATTGCGAATGATTTCAAATTCATGGCATTAGATCCTTCCGAGAATTGCCCGGCGCCGTCCGTCGGCCGCCGGTGACGGCTAGCTAACGAATCTCGGCATCGAAAATGCCGGCGAATCCGGTCACGGACCTTCAAAAGAACTTGATTGAGCGCCGCGCGACCTTACATGTACGAAGCCCGAGGCATTCGGCCAAAACGCCGCTCACGATGGTGTGACGCCGCATCGGTGCTCTTGGCAAATCATTTGTTAACGAGCATTCTCCCGCCCGTCTCAGGCAACGCCACTTTTCATCCGACCTGTTTCATCTTTAAGGAGTTGCCATGCCCAACACCGCACGTAACGCTGTTTCCAACGATATCATTGCCGCGCCCGGCCTCAATCCATTGAAAGCCGCTCGCGAAACGAGGGGATACACGATCGAGGAACTTTCTTTGACCTGCGGCCTGGCCGTGGGCGAGATCGTCGACATCGAGGACGGCAAGGACGCCGACCCCGCCAAGCTCCGGCGCATCGCTTCCGCGCTGCAAGTGCCGGAAGAGGAATTGATCAGGGTGCCGGTTGAAGAGAATCGGCCCACGCAGCAATAGAGACGCTGGAAGCGTCCACCCAGGAGCCCGCCGAGGTTTTGCCCGGCGGGCTTTTTAGTGCCTGCGAAGCGGAGGCGCTGGCTCTTGCCAATAATGGTCGCGTCATGCGATTCGCCACCGCTGCTGTTGGACAGACCTGACGAGGGTATTATGAGCTTGGAATCGGTTCGCGCCTTCTTTGCCGAGCACGCGCCGGACGTGGAGGTCATCGTCACCGAGGCAAGCTCGGCCACCGTCGCTTTGGCCGCCGAAGCCCATGGCGTCACGCCGGCACAGATCGCCAAAACGATCTGCTTGCGGGTCGGCGACGAGACAATGCTGGTCGTGACCAGTGGCATCGCAAGGCTCGACAACCGCAAATTCAAGGACAGGATGGGCGGCAAGCCGCGCATGCTGGGCGGCGAAGAGGTGCTGGCAGTCACCAGCCATCCGCCGGGCGGCGTCTGCCCGTTCGGCCTGCCGGCGCCGCTGCCCGTCTATTGCGATCTGTCGCTCAAGGCCTTCGACGAGGTCGTTCCCGCGGCCGGTGCCACCAATGCCGCGGTGCGCATCACACCGCAGCGCATGACCGATCTGGTCGGCGCCGTATGGGTCGACGTTTGCCAATAACAATTGCCGCCTAGATATCTTCTGATGGTTCGTTGCGGGCCGTAGCTCGGCTTTGGCTGGCACTCGGCCTCGCTCCGGTCGCAGCCGCTTGCTTCCATTGGTCTGGTACAGGTGCGCGCCGCCCGCGCCTTTCGCCGTTGCGCCTCGACCAATTCGAAAAGCGTCGACTATTGGCCAAATTATGGACATTAGTCTTGACAGAAATACATATGTTCAATACCCGTCAAGCAACCGAACAGCATGCGATTGGGAGGAATACACGGTATGGCATCCAACATTTCGTTGACGGGCCTTGCCCGCGATCTCGAGGAGCGGGCCAAGTCCGGCAAGCCCATCCGCATCGGCCTAATCGGCTCCGGCGAAATGGGCACCGACATCGTCACCCGCGTCGCCCATATGTCCGGCATCGAGATCGGCGCCATTTCGGAACTCAACCTGCCGGCGGCGAGCAAGGCCGTCGATATCGCGTTCCAGGAAACCGGACACGCGCGGGAAGTGTCGACCGCCTCGGCGATGACCTCGGCCATGGAGGCGGGCAAGATCGCCGTCACCAACGATTCCAGCCTTGTCATCGGCAATGACCTGATCGACGTGGTCATCGATGCGACCGGCGTTCCGGCCGTCGGCGCCGAGATCGGCCTGCGCGCCATGGAGCACGGCAAGCATCTGGTGATGATGAATGTCGAAGCCGACGTCACCATCGGCGCCTATCTCAAGGCAGAAGCTGACCGCCTCGGCGTCACCTATTCGCTGGGCGCCGGCGACGAGCCGTCTTCCTGCATGGAGCTGATCGAATTCGTCTCCGCCATGGGCCATCCGATCGTTGCCGCGGGCAAGGGCAAGAACAACCCGCTCAACATCGACGCCACGCCTCCGGACTACGAGGAGGAGGCGAAGCGCCGGCATATGAATGTGCGCATGCTGGTCGAATTCGTCGACGGTTCGAAGACCATGGTCGAAATGGCGGCGATCGCCAACGCGACCGGGCTGGTTCCCGACAAGCCTGGCATGCACGGCCCGGCGGCGACGCTCGGAGAACTGTCGAAGGTGTTGGTGCCGCAGAAGGACGGCGGCGTGCTGTCGAAGGTCGGCGTCGTCGACTATTCGATCGGCAAGGGTGTCGCGCCCGGCGTTTTCGTCGTCGCCGACATGTCGCATCCGCGCATTTCGGAGCGCATGGAAGACCTGAAGATGGGCAAGGGCCCGTACTTCACCTTCCATCGTCCCTATCACCTGACCTCGCTGGAAGTGCCGCTGACCTGCGCCCGTGTCGTGCTTTACGGCAAGGCCGACATGGTGCCGCTGGCCAAGCCGGTGGCCGAAGTGTGCGCCGTCGCCAAGAAGGATCTGAAGCCCGGCGACAAGCTCGATGCCATCGGCGAGTATTGCTATCGCGCCTGGATCATGACGGCCCCGGAAGCCCATGCGGCGCGCGCCATCCCTTGCGGCCTGCTGCAGGGCGGCTCCGTCACCCAGCCCATCAAGAAGGGCGAGCTCATCACCTATGCCAACGCGGCGCCCGCGCCGGGCTCGAAGATCGCCGAGCTGCGCGCCCGCCAGGACAAGATCGTGTACGGCGCTGTGGAGGCGTGATCATGGCTGGAGCCAGCAAAGCCGTCGTGGATAGCCGGGCCAACCTGCCTTTCGTCTATCGCCAGTACAGCCCGGAGCAACTGAGAGCGGTGCTTCACAAGATGTATCTCATCCGCCGCTTCGAAGAGGGCGCGGAAGAGTGCTACACGCGCGGCCTGATCCACGGCACCATGCACCTGTCGATCGGCCAGGAAGCCAGCGCCATGGGCATCTGCATGCCGCTCGCCGAGGATGACCAGATCACCTCGACGCATCGCGGCCATGGCCATTGCATCGCCAAGGGCGCCGAGGTCAGCCGCATGTTCGCCGAGTTCTTCGGCAAGACCACGGGTTACTGCAAGGGTCGCGGCGGCTCCATGCATATCGCCGATGTCGCCAAGGGCAATCTCGGCGCCAACGGCATCGTCGCCGGCGGCATTCCGATCGCGGTGGGCGCAGCGCTCTCGTCCAAGATGATGAAGACCGGCAAGGTCGTGGTCTCCTTCTTCGGCGACGGCGCCAACAATGAAGGCGCCTTCCACGAGGCGCTGAACATGGCGGCGATCTGGAAGCTGCCGGTGATCTTCGTGTGCGAGAACAACGGCTACGGCATGTCGACTTCGACGGCGCGCTCGACCGCGGTGAAGAACATCGCCGAGCGGGCAGCCGCCTATTCGATGCCCGGCGTCATCGTCAACGGCAATATCTTCTCCGAGGTGGCCGAGGCGTCCTTCAAGGCGGTGGAGCGGGCGCGCGCGGGCGAGGGGCCGACGCTGATCGAGTCCAAGACGTATCGCCACCGCGGCCATTCCAAGAGCGACCGCAACCGCTACCGCACCAAGGAAGAGATCGAGGATTGGATGGCGAACCGCGATCCGATCACGCTGTTCGAGACCGAGCTGCGCGATTTCGGTTTCATCGACGACCAGGGCATCCAGGCGATCCGCGACGCGGTCGCCAAGGAGATCGCCGACGGCATCGAGTTCGCCAAGGTGAGCCCGGCGCCCGAGATCGCCACCCTTCAGAACTATGTCTACACGGAGCATGCGTGATGGACGCCGCGCTGCGTGAACTGAGCTACGCCCAGGCGATCCAGGAAGCCATGGCCATCGCCATGGACATGGACGAACGCGTCTTCCTGATGGGCGAGGATATCGGCGTCTATGGCGGCGCCTTCCAGGTGACCGGCGATCTGGTCGAGCGCTACGGCACCGACCGGGTGATCGACACGCCGATTTCGGAACTGGGCGGCGCCGGCGTCGCCGTGGGCGCGGCCGTCACCGGCATGCGGCCGATCTTCGAATTCCAGTTCTCGGATTTCGCCACGCTCGGCATGGAGCAGATCGTCAACCAGGCGGCCAAGATGCGCTTCATGCTTGGCGGCGAGGTCTCGGTGCCGGTTGTGATGCGGTTCCCAGCCGGCTCCGGCACGGGCGCCGCCGCGCAGCACAGTCAGAGCTTGGAGGCCTGGCTTGGGCATGTGCCTGGGCTGAAGGTGATTCAGCCCGCGACGCCGCACGATGCCAAGGGCATGCTGCTTGCCGCGGTCGCCGATCCGGACCCGGTCATGATCTTCGAGCACAAGCTGCTCTACAAGATGAAGGGCCACGTGCCGGAAGGCCACTACACCGTTCCGATCGGCAAGGCCGAGATCCGGCGCGAAGGCCGCGACCTCACAATCGTCGCCACGTCGATCATGGTGCAGAAGGCGCTCGACGCCGCTACGGCGCTGGAAGGCGAGGGCATCGACATCGAGGTGGTCGATCTGCGCACGATTCGTCCGATCGACAGGCAGACCGTCATCGACAGCGTGAAGAAGACCTCGCGCCTGCTCTGCGTCTACGAAGCGGTGAAGACGCTCGGCATCGGCGCGGAAGTGAGCGCGCTCGTCGCCGAAAGCGAGGCGTTCGACTATCTCGACGCGCCGATCGTGCGCCTCGGCGGCGCCGAGACGCCGATCCCCTACAATCCGGATCTGGAAAAGGCGACGGTGCCGCAGGTTCCCGACATCATCACTGCTGCCCGCGACCTCGTGAAAGGGGTCCGCTGAGCGATGCCGACCGAAGTCATTCTTCCCAAGGTCGACATGGATATGGCGACCGGCCAGATCTCGCGCTGGTTCGCCGAGGAAGGCGCTCGCGTCAAGAAGGGCGACGTGCTCTTCGAGATCGAGACCGACAAGGCCGCGATGGAGATCGATGCGCCGGCCAGCGGCACGCTGCGCAACGTCACCGGCAAGGAACGCGTCGACATTCCCGTCGGCGAGCCTGTAGCGTGGATCTATGCCGACGATGAGGTCTATGCGGCTGAGGCGGCGCAGAACAAGGCTCCAATCTCCCCCCAAGTGGGGGAGATGTCGGCAAAGCCGACAGAGGGGGGCGCTGTCCCGCCAACGTCTCGTTCCGTCGCGCCCCTCTCTGCCCTGCCGGGCATCTCCCCCACAGGGGGGGAGATCAGCCAATCGCCGACCGTCGGGCGTGCGACGCCGCTTGCGCGCCGCTTGGCCCGTGAGGCGGGCCTGGCGATCGCCGGCATACAGGGTAGCGGTCCGCGCGGTCGCGTTGTGCGTGCCGACGTCGAGGCTGCTGTCGCTTCCGGCGGCGCCAAGGCCGCGCCGACGGCGAAGGCGCCTGCGGGCGCCCCGTCCGCTCCGGCCCCTGCGCCCAAGCCGATGTCGGACGACCAGGTGCTGAAGCTGTTCGCCGAAGGCTCCTACGAGCTCGTGCCGCACGACAACATGCGCAAGACCATCGCGCGCCGCCTGGTCGAGGCCAAGTCCACCATCCCGCATTTCTATCTGACGCTGGATTGCGAGCTCGATGCGCTCTTGGCGCTGCGCACGCAGTTGAATGCCGCAGCCCCGATGAGGAAGACCGATAAGGGCGAGGCCCCGGCCTACAAGCTCTCGGTCAACGACATGGTGATCAAGGCGATGGCCATGGCGCTGATGGCGGTGCCGGACGCCAACGCCTCCTGGACGGACAGCGCCATGGTCAAGCACAAGCATGCCGATGTCGGGGTTGCGGTGTCGATCCCCGGCGGCCTGATCACGCCGATCATCCGGCATGCGGATGAAAAGACGCTGTCGGTCATCTCCAACGAGATGAAGGACCTGGCCAGCCGCGCCAGGAGCCGCAAGCTGAAGCCCGAGGAGTATCAGGGCGGCACGACGGCGGTGTCTAACCTCGGCATGTTCGGCATCAAGGACTTTGCCGCCGTCATCAACCCGCCGCATGCGACGATCCTGGCGGTCGGCGCCGGCGAGGAGCGGGCGGTGGTGAAGAAGGGCGAGATCAAGATAGCGACGGTGATGTCGGTGACGCTCTCGACCGACCATCGCGCGGTCGATGGCGCGCTTGGCGCGGAGCTGCTCGGCGCCTTCAAGCGCATGATCGAGAACCCGATGGGCATGCTGGTGTAAGCCAATCCCTGCAAGGCCTTGATCCGACGCCACGGGCCGTCCGATCACCGACTTGTCAGGCCGGCAGCACGCACGAATTCCGGCAAGCGCTTGAAGCCGCCGTCATTTCGTTCCACATCGGGCGCAATGAACGGCAAGATGCGGGAATGGTTTCGGAATTGGCGGTGGGCCTTGGCCGCATCGCTATTCCTGCATGCCCTGATTGCAGCGTTCCTATTCTTTGGCCTGCCGAGACCCGAGCAACAGCCGGATCAGCAGGAACAGCCGGTCAACGTCGCGATCGTGCCGCCGCCGGAACAGCCAAAGCCGAAACCCGCTCCAAAGCCACCGGAGCCGAAACCTGAACAAAAGGTCGAAAAGCCGCCTGAGCAGCCCGTGCAAAAGCCTCCGCCTCCGCAGCCGCCGAAACCGCAGGACATCCCGGTTCTGAAGCGCGTTTTCCAGTATGGCGAGAAGGATACCGGCCCGGAGAAATCAGCCGACGGAGGCAGCGCTCCATCCAATGCGCCGTCGCCAGCCCAGAATGAGCCCGCGAAGCCGCCGGTCGCGCCGAAGCCCGCGCCCAGCCAGCCCGCTTCGCCTGCAACGCCCGAGCAGCAGGCGGATTCCAGCAAGGCTCAAGAGAAGCCGGCAACCGCGACGCCGGACGAACAACCCGCGCAAAGCGAGGAGAAGCAGGCCACTGAAGATGCCGACAAGCAGCAGCCCGACAAACAGGAGACGCCGCCGCAAACCACCGAACAGCAATCGGCCGTGCCGTTAAAGCCATTGACGTCCGAGTCCGGCGACAAGCCCGCGCCGCCATCATCAGCGGAAAAGGCAAAGCCTAAACCTTCCAAGGCGATGAAGTTCAAATCCGCAAGAGCTTTGAGAGCGCCAAGCGTGAACCCGGGAAGGTCGAACTCTGCCGACAGCGAGGTCGCGGGATCGCCGATCTATTCCGGCCTGCCGGGCGTCAGAAAGCTCTACTCGCCGGGTGCGACCGGCAATGCGCTGGCCACGAGCTCGATGGAGAACGTGCCGCGCGATCAGCGCGTCGCCAATCTGTGCGCCAACGTCCTGAACCAGGAATTGCAAAGTGCTGACTATTCGCCGAAATGGCTGCCGACCATTCCCCTGAAGCAGGGCAATGTTCTCAACCCCACGCAAGCCGCCTTCAGCACGACAACCCAATGGTTCGATCTGAGCTTCCGCTGCGAGGTCGACGCCGATGCGACGAGGGTCCTGTCCTTCAACTTCCGCGTGGGGGGATTGGTGCCGCCCGGTGAGTGGACCCGGCGGCGCTTCCCAAGCCTCCGCTAGCTTAAGCCGGCACGCCCAGTCTGGCCAACTCTCGGCCGACCTCATGCCAGTCGGCGCAGACGAAATCGGCGCCGGCAGCCTTCAGCCGCGCGCCGTGCTCGGGATAAGTGTGCCCGCCGCCGATATAGCCCATCGCAATCATGCCGGCCGCGACAGCGCCCTGGATGCCGAAGGGCGAATCCTCGATGACAACGCAGTCGCTTGGCTTTGCGCCCATCTTTTCGGCGGCGTAGAGGAAGATATCGGGCGCCGGCTTGCCGTTCTTCACCATTGAGGAGGAAAAGATCGCCTCGCCGAAGAAGCGCGCAAGCCCCGTCACCGCCAGGCTGTGGTTGATGCGTTCGACCGAAGATGACGAGGCGACGCAGCGGTCGCCGGCAAGCGCGCCGAGGAATGGCGCGATCCCCGGCGTCGGCTTCAACTCCTCGGAAAAGAGCAGCTTGGTCTCGGCCCAGATATCGCCGTCGGCGGCGGGTGGAAACTGATGGCCGGTCAGTTCCTTGATTTTGACGATGATGTCGGACTGCTTCATGCCGATGCATTGGGCGATGATGCCGCCATGGACGCCGGGCATGCCGTGCTTCTCGTAGACGCGCTCATAGGCCTTCGCGGCCAGCGGCTCGCTGTCGACGAGAACGCCGTCGCAGTCGAAAATCATCAGTCTGGATTGCGCCACGCGTTTCTCCCGGCCTCACAATGTGCACATCGCTATCGATAAAAAGTCAGATGTTCAATAGTAAGGCGGCGACGTCCCCAACGCATCAAAGCTGGCGCAGCGCCTCGCTGACCGGCGTGGATCCGAGCGCGCGCTGCATGGCCTGGCGCGACTGCGCGCGGTCGGGGGTGATCCAGTTGGGCTCGGCGCCGAGGAAGCGGTCGAGGAAGGCCACGGCATAGGCCGGCATCTCTGTGGTGTTCTCGCGATAGGACCACCAAGTGCGCAGGTCGTCGGCGCATTTGTCGATGCTTGGCGCCGTGCCGAACTCCTGCTCGTGCACGGCCAGGATCGCCGACACGCAGTAGTTGGTATAAAGGAAACCTTCCGGCCAGAAGCGCACGATTTCCGCCGTGCCGGCATTGGCCTCTGTCTCGATCATTTCGGTGAGGCCGGAAATCTCGCGCGCCGGCGCCTGCCGGATCAGCTCGCGCAGCACCAGCCCGGCGGCGAAGACGATGAAGTCCGCGCGGTCTATCGCCGCGAATCGCTTCTGCGCTTCCATGACTTCGATCCAGTCGAGGAAGGCGCGCGTCAGCTTGGCCTCGTCGATCTCGAAGCGCACGCCGAAGGTTTCCGACACCACCTTCGCGCTGCTGCGGAAAGTAGCGCGAAACCAGCGCAACTGCCGCAGCCGGTGGCGAAGGTCCGGCATAAGCGCCAGTTCGTGCCTGAAGGGCAGATCCATGTCTCATTTCCCGTTTGACCACAGGCTAGCACAGGCCCCGCCGATGCCGAAACCGGCCAGCCGCCTGTGGAGCGTTATGGCGGCTAATATAATACATGTTGACATTCGAGGAAACAAATGTTCTCACTTTCGGGTCATCTCGCCTCCGTCCAATATGAGCCGGAGAAAGAGACTCGGGAGGAAACCGAAATGGCGATCTGGCAGTGGGCGCTGCTTCTGCTTTTTGTTGTCTGGGCGCTGCAATCGTTGGGCGTCTGGCTGCAGATGCGGCATTATTCGGACGTCTTCAAAGGTGTCACCAACCAGTACAAGGACGGCTTCGTCGGCGCCGGCAATTTCCGCGGCCGCCTCGCCAAGGGCACCATCGCGCTCGTCGTCGTGACGCCGGATCTCATCGTGCGCCGCATGATGGTCATGAGCGGCCGCTCGGTGCTGACCAAGTTCAAGCGACATGAAGAATTCGAGGGCGTCCCCCTCGATCGACTCCGGTCCAACCCTGCGATCATGGGGGAGGGGGAACCCGGTGTGGCCGAGGCCGTGAAACGGGCGATCGAGCAGATCGACCGCGCGCGGTCGGAGCCGGGGAAGAAGCCGGGCCTGTCCGGCTTGAACGTAGCAAGGGCTTAAACGACACCGGCGGCCGGCTGGGAATGACCGGCAGGGGTCATAAGGAGGAGAAATGTCTGTAATTTCGTTATTGGCGCAGCATGCCGACCTGGCGGTGCACAACCTGCATGTCGCAGGCACCATGGTCTCGGACGCTGCCTGGCACGGCAAGCTCGGCGTCGAGCATGCCACCGATCATCTTGTTGTCCTGGCGCAGGCGACGACCGACAATGCGCCGGTCACCGCCGATCAGCTGAAGGAACAGCTGAAGAACGTGCAGCAGGAAGAGCAGCTCGGCTGGCTGACCGCGATCGGCAAATACTTCATCGGCATCTTCCAGAAGGGCGGCGAAGTGTTCGCCGGCTTCGTCACCGGCATCATCCCGACTCTGGTGGTGCTGATGACCGCCTTCTACGCCGTCACCGAACTGGTCGGCGAAGAGCGCGTCCACGGCCTGGCGCGCGGCGCCGGCCGCATCGCGCTGACCCGCTATACCGTGCTGCCGGTCCTGTCGGTGTTCTTCCTCACCAACCCGATGGCCTACACCTTCGGCTCCTTCCTGGAAGAAAAGCACAAGCCTGCCTTCTACGACGCTGCGGTGTCCTACGTGCATCCGCCGCTCGGCCTCTTCCCGCACATCAACCCCGGTGAATATTTCGTCTGGGGTGGCATGCTGGTCGCGCTACTCGACCTCGAGAAGCGGGGCGTCATCGCCAACGGCTATCACGTCAAGGTGGCGATCTGGTACGCCATCGTCGGCCTCGTCGTCATCCTACTGAAGGGCATGCTGACCGAGCGCATCACCGCCATCATGGCACGCCGCCAGGGCGTCGAGCTCTAAGGGCGGGAGGACACCATGGCCAAGACATACAAGGCAGTAAAGATCTCGAGGGGGTCCACCGGTTGGGGTGGCCCGCTGGTCATCGAGCCGACCGAACAGCGCAGCAAGGTCGTGTCAGTAACCGGCGGCGGCATTCATCCGGTGGCGCAGCTCATCGCCGACATGACCGGCGCCGAGGCGGTGGACGGCTTCAAGGCGCCGCCGATCGAAAGCGAGATGGCGGTCGTCGTCGTCGATTGCGGCGGCACCGCGCGCTGCGGCGTCTATCCGCGCAAGCGTATCCCGACCGTCAACCTGACGCCAGTCGGCCAGGCGGGTCCGCTCGCCCAGTTCATCACGGAAGACATCTACGTTTCGGGCGTGAAGCCGGCCAACGTCGTAATGGCGGACGGATCCGAGGCGGTCACCACTGCGGGGGGAGCAGCATCGATGAGTTCAAGCAGCACCAATACAGCCAGGGCGGCGGAGCCGCTGCCGAGCGAAGGCGGGCTTATCGGCCTGATCAGCTCGATCGGCCGCGTCATGGGCCGTGTCGTCGGCATCTTCTTCAATTCCGGCCGCCGCACCATCGACCAGGTCGTCCGCAACGTGCTGCCCTTCATGGCCTTCGTGACCATGCTGATCGGCCTGATCCTCTATACCGGCATCGGCGACGTGCTGGCGCAGCCGATGGGACCGCTGGCCAACAACATCGTCGGCCTGCTGGTCATCTCGGCCATCTGCGGCCTGCCGTTCCTGTCGCCCATCCTGGGGCCAGGCGCGGTCATCGCCCAGGTCATCGGCGTCGCCATCATCGGCCCGCAGATCGCCAACGGCACCATCTCGCCCGCAATGGCTCTGCCGGCGCTGTTTGCCTACAACACCCAGGTGGGCTGCGACTTCGTTCCCGTCGGTCTGGCGCTCGGTGAGGCCAAGCCGAAGACGATCGAAATCGGCGTGCCGGCGGTGCTCATCAGCCGCCAGATCATGGGCCCGGTCTCCGTGCTGATCGCATGGGTCGTCTCCCTGATCGTTTTCTAAGACATCAACAATATCGAGGTTCGCCATATGTCGGTTCTTCTCAAGACACGGGTCACGGCAATAGGACCCGAAGTGGCGGACCTCGCCGAGGGCGGCGTGGTCATCCTGTTCGCGGATGGCTCACCTCCCGAACTGGCCGAGGTTTCCGTGCTTCATCTGGCAGAGCAGGGACCCAGTGACGACGCTCCGAAAAAAGGCGCGTCGATCACGCTCGGACCGGTTTCGGCGACGATAACGGCCGTCGGCGAAACGGCCTGGAGCAAGGTCCGCGAAATGGGCCATGTCGTCATCTCCTTCAACGGCGCGACCGAAGCCGAAAGGCCCGGCGAGTTGTGCGCGTCGGAGATCGACACCGGAGCGCTGGTGACGGCGCTGACGCCGGGCGCTGTCATCACCATCGCCGCCTGATAGGATTTGCCGTCAACGGACGGCGCCATAAGCTAGAGTATTGCCATGGAACGCTCGACCATCGTCAGAGTGCACGAAGGTTTGCACGCCCGTCCCGCCACGCGGTTCGTCAAGCTCGCCAAGGGTTTCGAATCCGATGTCGAGCTGGTCAAGGACGGCAAGGCGGTCAGCGCCAAGAGCTCGGTCAAGCTGATGCTGCTGGCGGTGAAAGAGAACCAGGAAGTCACCGTGCGCGCCAGCGGCGCCGACGCCATCGAAGCGATCGAGGCGCTGATCGGCTATCTGGAGAACCCGCGCGCCGGCCTCGACGACGAAGCGGGTGAGGGTGGCTCGGAAGCAGCCGCACCTGCCCCGCAAGCGACGCCGACGGCTGCCGCGTCTGCGGATGGAACACCGAAACTCCAGGGCGTCGCCGCCAGCGAGGGCGTGGCCATAGGGCCGGCCTTTGCCCATTTCCCGGCCGAGATCGAGGGACCAGGCAGGCGCCTGCTGGCCGATGAGATCGACGGCGAGCTCGAGCGCTTCCGCGGCGCTGTTGCCAGCGTCCAGGCGCGCATGGACCGCACGCTTGCCAAGGACAATCTCTCGGCCGGCGACCGTGGTATCGTCGCGGCGCTGCGCGACATCGCCGCCGACGACAGCCTGACCGGTGAGGTCGAAAAACTGATCAAGGAAGGCGACGACGCGGTGTCGGCGGTCATTGCGGCCGCGGCCGCTGTCGCCGCCGATTTCAGCGCGGTCGACGACCATTATCTCAATGCCCGGGCCGACGACGTCCATGCCGTCGGCCGGCAGATCTGCCTGGTGCTCCTTGGCCAGGACGAGGTCAGCCTGGAGACGATACCGCAGGGTGCGATCCTGATCGCCGACGACATCGGCGCCTGGGACCTGGCGCGCGCGCCGCTGAAGCGCATCGGCGGCGTGGTCTGCGGCCATGGCGGCGCCACCTCGCATATCGCCATCATCGCCCGCTCGCACGGCATCCCGGCGGTGCTGGGCCTCGGCGACAAGGTCAACGCGTTGCGTACCGCCAGTCAGGTGGCGATCGACGGCAATGCCGGGCATGTGATCGTCGATCCGGACGAGGCCACGCGGGCTGACTTCTCCCGCCGCGTTGAAGCAGCGGCGCAGGAGCGCGCGGGCCTCAAGATATTCAAGGGCGTGACGCCGATCCGCGCCGACGGCACGGTGATCGAGGTCGCGGCCAATATCGGCTCGCTCGAGGAGATCGAAGCGGCCCAGGAAGTCGGCGCCATGGGCGTCGGGCTGTTCCGCACCGAGTTGCTCTTCATGCGCCACATGCACCTGCCGTCGGAAGACATGCAGGCCGAGACCTACAGCGCCCTGGCCAAGGCGTTTGCGCCGCATTCCGTCATCGTGCGCACGCTCGACATCGGCGGCGACAAGCCGATCGCCGGCATCGAATTCCCGGACGAGGAAAATCCCTTCCTCGGCTGGCGCGGCATCCGCATGTGCCTCGACCGCCCCGACATCTTCAAGCGTCAGTTGCGGGCGCTGCTGCGCGCCGCAGTCCACGGCAACATCAAGGTGATGCTGCCGATGATCTCGGAGATCGCGGAGGTCACGCGCACCCGCGCGCTTGTCGAGGAATGCGCGGCTGAGCTGAAGGCCGAAGGCGTGCCGCACGCGGGCTTCGACCTCGGCGTGATGATCGAGACGCCGGCCGCCGTGCTGATTGCGCCGGCGCTGGCAAAGGAAGTGGCGTTCTTCTCGATCGGCACCAACGACCTCACCCAGTACATCATGGCCGCCGACCGCCTCAATCCGACGGTGGCCAAGCTCAATGATGTCACCAATCCAGCGGTGATGTCGGCGATCGAGCTGACGGCCAGGGCGGGTGTCGCCGCCGGCATCATGGTCGGCATGTGCGGCGAGGCCGCTGGCCGTCCGGACCTTATCCCGACTTTTATCAAGATGGGCCTGACCGAGCTCAGCATGAGCCCGGCCTCGATCCAGCGTGCCAAGAAGACGATCGCCGCCATGGCGGCCGAAAAATAACCGATGTCGAACGGCCGGTTACGTCAGATGCGCGAGCAGGGTGGCGAGAACCGGTGTCAGTTCCTTGGCCGCATTGGCCTGGCCGCAAGCCTGCCGGATGCGATCCGCCCGCACTTCGGCCGCCAGCACCGCGATCTCGAGAATGTCGGGCTCGGGCGTGCCGCCGTCCGCCTTGGTCGCCAGTCCGCAGGCAAGCATCACGGGCGCAAGGCACCGGATGTCGAGACACCGGTCGCCGGCGATCGCCGGGCCTGTGCCGATCTCGCCAGGCTGGACCGGACGATGGTTGAGGCATTCGACGAGGAGAGCCGCGCAAGCCGCGGCGATCTGGTCCGTGGACGCCGCGTCCGCCGTCGCGGCAGCCAGAAGATCCGCGTGGCGCTTGCGCATCGCGGCGTGCACGGCGGAAAAACTCGCCTCGTGAACGCGCGGATTATCGATGCCGTAGCCAGCGAGAACCGCGCGGGTCAGATAATACATGTCACGCCTGAACTGGCGTTCGCCGCCGATCTGCCGGTCTTCATCGCCTTGCGGGAAATAGGCTCGCAGGCTTTTGACCGTCGTGCCGTCGACCTTGAGCGGCCGGGAATGCGGAACGAAGGATTCGGCGATCGTCAGCGCCTCGTCGACGGCGCTCGCGGCATGGCCAAGCAGGCTGCGGCCCGGAAAGGGCGGCAAATTACCCGCGATATCGTGCTGGCTATCGCCGGCGCTGTCGTGACGGCTCTGGCGGATGGTGTCGCGCAGTTCCCGAAGGCGGTCCTTCAGGTTGGCGCGGACATCTTCGGAGATTTGTCGCAGCATCGCCAATCGCCTCGAAATGCGGAAGCCGGTCAGGGCTTGGGGCACCAGTCGCCCTCTCTAGATTGTTCGCCTCGATTGGTAGATCAATAGACGATATTTAACCAGCATGCAGAATCGGCGAGGCAGCATCATCGCCGGGCTTGGAGGGGAAATTGGGCAGGCGGCGGCAGGGCGAATCCGAAAACGGCAGGGCGGCGGCCGAGGCATCCGAGCAGGTCGTTAGCGAAAGCCGGACCGACCGCCTCAGGATCCGCGCCGCCTGGATGTATTTCGTCGAGCAGATGACGCAGAACGAGATTGCCGACGTGCTCGGCGTCGGCCGCGTCACCATCGTGCGCATGCTGGCGGAGGCGAGGGCGCGCAACGAGGTGAAGATCACCATCGAGAGCGAGCTTCTGGAGATCGTGCGGCTGGAGCGGGTGCTGGAGAAGACCTTTGGGCTGCAGCAGGCGCTGGTCGCGCCGCTCACCGACCCCACCGCCGATCCGATCCCGGCAATCGCCGCCAAGACTGGCATGTTCCTGTCGGACGCGATGAAATCCGGCATGCGGGTCGGCGTCGGCTGGGGCGTCACGCTGTTCCATACCTTGCCGTTCATCAGCGCCAAATCGCTGGCTGATTTCAGCGTGATCTCGCTGCTTGGCGGCGTCGGCGTCGCGCGTCGGGTCAACCCCGCCGAATTCGCCTGGCGCTTTGCCCAGATCTTCCAGGGTGACGGCTATCTGATGCCGACGCCGGCCGTCGTCGACAGCGTCGAGACCAAGATCGCGCTGGTCGAGCGTTGCGGTCTGCAGGAGATCTTCGAGATGGCCGACGCGCTCGATGCCGTGCTGCTCAGCGTCGGCGGCATCGCTTCGGCCACCACCTTCTCGCGCGGCGGCTTCCTCAAGGAAGCGGACCGCGAGGCTTTGCTGGCGCGCGGCGCCGTCGGCGACCTTCTGTTCCATTTCTACGATCGCAATGGCGATCTGGTCGACCATCCCGTCAACAGCCACGTGATGTCGGTGGATGTCGATCGCCTGCGCAAGGCGCCGATCCGCATCCTCACCTCCGGCGGTGCGGAGAAGACAGAGGCGCTGCTCGGCGCCATGAACCTGATCGCGCCGACCATCCTGATCACCGACGAGGAAAGCGCGCGGCGCATGTTGGCGGCGCATGCGGATTAGGCTGCAGGCATAAACCCGCCTGGCACACTCGTGCCGTCTTCGTGGGGGATTTCAAGGATTTAAATGGTCGGAGTGGCCGGATTCGAACCGACGACCCCTTGACCCCCAGTCAAGTGCGCTACCGGGCTGCGCTACACTCCGGACCGGGTGGCGATGTATCGTGATAAGGCGGTGCGGGTCAACCGAATTCGGTGCCTGTCGCGCAGGCGAAATTGCAAGCAGGTATGCAGGCGCTCCCAGCCGCAATTCCCGCTGGTGCCGGTATTCCAGCGCGATCGCGCCCCAGACCAGGCCGAGCAGCAGGTAGAGATGGCGCCAGTGGTCGATGTCGATGAAGGTGCCGAGCCCGACATTGCCGAGATAGGCGACATAGGCGCAGAGCAGATAAGGCTGCCATGGCCGGTCGCGCAACAGGATGCGGAAGCCGGCGCCTATCGTCCATAGCGTCAGCGTCAGGAATGAGATGAAGCCCAGCCAGCCGTAATCCATCAGCGCCTTCAGCCAGATGTCGTGCGTGTCCTCGCCGTAGATCGTGCCGAAGACCAGCGGGCCGATGCCGAGCGGATGCTCCATCGCCAGCTGGAAGCCGATCGTGTAGCGGGCGAAGCGGCCGAGCCGCGCCGAATCGTAGCTCTGCTCGAGCTGCGCGCGCTGGGTGAACATGTCCGACACGCCGGGCAGTTGCAGGATGATCAGAAAAGCGATGACCAGCAGCGCCACGGCCGCGATCGTCATCACCACCACCCGCAGCCGGAACTTGCCGCTGGTGCTCTGCAGGAACAGGCACGCGGTAAGCAGCACCGCCGACACCGCGAACATGCCCCACGCGCCGCGCGAGAAGGAGAAAAAGATGCCGGCGGTGATGATGAGCAGCGGCACGGCCAGAAGCGGCATGCGCGACACCGGGCCGGTCAACAGCAGATAGAGTAGATAGGTGCCGGGCAGCACCAGGAACGGCCCGAACACGTTCGGGTCCTGGAAGGCGCCGGCCGCGCGATCGTATTTGGTGAACATTTCCGCGCCGGGAAAGACATGGAAATAGCCGGCAATGCCGAGCAGCGACGTCGCCACCGCCGACACGACATAGGCGTTGAAGATCAGCCGGTAGAGGCTGGGCTGGACCGAGGTCACCGAGGCGAAGAACACCGCGCTGAAGGCCAGGAACAGCGAGACGGCGAGATAGAGCGGCGTGTTGGCGAGATCCGCCATCTGCGTCATGGCGATCATGCCGCCGATGTTCATCGCCACCAAGAGCACCAGCAGGGGCACGATCGCGCGCGAGATTCGAAGGCCGAACAGCGCCCAGACGGCGATCAGCCCGGCCATGTAGATTTCGTAAGGCGCGGGCTCGCTGATGACGAAGCCGGAGAGCAGGATGCCGATGCCGATCGCCGCCGACGCGATCAGCGAAATCAGCTTCGCGTTGACCGCTTGCGGCTGCAACGGATAGGCGATGGCGCTCAATACGCGTTTTCCGTGTTGAGCAGGCGAATCGGCGTCAGGAACAGGATGCGCAGGTCGAACAGCATCGACCAGTTCTCGATGTAGTAGAGATCGTATTCGGTGCGCATGCGGATCTTTTCGTTGGTGTCCATCTCGCCGCGCCAGCCGTTGATCTGCGCCCAGCCGGTGACGCCGGGCTTGACCTTGTGGCGGGCGAAGTAGCCGTCGACCACCTCGTTGTAGAGCAGATTGTGCGACTGCGCGGCGATGGCATGCGGGCGCGGCCCGACCAGCGACAGCGAGCCGAACAGCGAGTTGAAGAACTGCGGCAGCTCGTCGATCGAGGTCTTGCGGATGAAGCGCCCGACGCGGGTGACGCGCGGATCGTTCTTGGTCACCGTCTGCTTGGCGGTCGGGTCGGACCGGTCGGTATACATCGAGCGGAACTTGTAGACCTCGATGATCTCGTTGTTGAAGCCATGCCGCTTCTGCTTGAACAGCACCGGTCCCTTGCTGTCGAGCTTGATGGCGATCGCGGTGGCGAGCATCACCGGCGAAAAGAGGATGATGCCGACAAGCGAGAAGACGATGTCGAAGGCACGCTTGGCGACCGAATCCCAGTCATTGATCGGCTTGTCGAAGATGTCGAGCATCGGCACCGAGCCGATATAGGAGTAGGCGCGGGGCCTAAACTGCAGCGCGTTCGAATGTGCCGACAGCCGGATGTCGACAGGCAGCACCCAGAGTTTCTTCAGAAGCTGCAAGACGCGCGATTCGGCGGTCAGCGGCAGCGACACGATGAGCATGTCGATGCGCGCGATGCGGGCGAATTCGATGAGCTCGGAAATCGTGCCGAGCTTTGGATAGCCGGCGACGATCGGCGGCGAGCGCTTGTCGTTGCGGTCGTCGAATATGCCGCAGATGCGGATGTCGTTATAGGGCTGCTTCTCGACAGAGCGGATCAGCTGTTCGGCCGCCTTGCCGCCGCCGACGATGAGCGCACGGCGCTCCATGCGGCCGTCGCGCGCCCAGCGCCGGATCAGCGTCGACATCACCAGCCTAAGGCCGAAGATCAGCAAGAAACCGGCTGCGAACCAGGTGCCGAACAAAAGGCGCGAATAGTCTTCCGAGGCCTTGATGGCAAAGGCGGTGAGCGCCATCAGCGCGAAGCTGCCGGCCCAGACGAGCAGCAGCCGGCCGAAATTGGCGAGCGGACGCATCAGCGCCGCGATCTGGTAGCAGTCGGTCACGTCGAGCAGCACCACGGCCAGGAACGACGTCGCCGCGATCGCCAGCGGATACTGCCACGCCAGATAGGTGAAGAAGCCGACATAGTGGAAATAGACGGCGAGCCCCGACAGGAACAGCAGCGCGAACTCGACCATGCGCAGCACGCCGCTGACCATGATCGGCGACATGGTATCGCGCCGGTATTGCGAGGCGACCTGGCGCGCCACATCGTTGATGCCGCCAGGCTTTTCGCCGTCGGCGGGAGCGTCGTAGTTGCGCACCGCATCCATGGAAAAGCGGTGCGCGGGGTCGATCTCATTCATGGGAACAGTCCGCGAGCTTCGCGCAACTGCATAGCAAAAGAGAGCTAAGAAAGCCTTGAAACAACCGGTGGTTTTGAAGCAGTCGTGTCGGCCGCTTGTCTACTTGTTCAGCGCGGCGAAATAGGCCTTCTCGATCTCCGCCGCCATCACATCGGCTCCGAACCGGGCTTTGAGCTCGTCCGTCTGCGGCATCGCCTTCCGGTACGCCTCGCGGTCGTCCAGCACCGTGCCCATCTTTGCCGCGAGCTGGGAGGGATCCGGCCGGATCAGGGCAGGGGAGTTTTCGCCGAAGATTTCCGGAATGCCGCCGACCGCGGTCGCGATCATCGGCATGCCGGCGGCCAGGGCCTCGAGTACGATATAGGGCATCGCTTCCGCGCGGGAGGGCACGACGATCAGCTCGGCCAGCGCGAAAGCGTCCCGTGCCGGCATGGGCGGCAGGAAACGGACATGGCTCTTGAGGCCGAGCCGCTCGACCTGCGCGTGGTAGCGCGGCAGGTCGTCGCCATCGCCGACCATCACCGCGCTCAGCGGACGGCCCAGCTCGCCGCCGGCCAAAGCCAGCGCGTCGATGAAGATATCCGGGCCTTTCAGGTCGCGCATCATGCCGATGTACAAGAAATCGGCGGCATTCGCCGCCGCCACCGGTTCGAATTCGGCGGCGCGCAGGCCGTTATAGACGAGCGTGTTGGGTATGGGCGGCTCGCCGACCTTGCGGCGATAGGTGTTGCGCTCGTAGTCGGAAACGAACAACAGGCAGTCGGTGAAGCGCGCCATGAAGCGCTCCAGGCCGAAGAACAGTTTTCCCGTCGCCGTCGTTTCGTCATAGTGGAGGGAGCCGCCATGCGGCGAATAGAGGCGGGCAACGCGAAACCTTGATACCCGCAACAGTGAGCCGAACAGCCGGGCATAGGCGCCACCCTTGGCGCCGTGCCCGTGCAGCACGTCCGGCCGCAATTCCTGGATGATTCGATAGGTGCGCCAGGCCGAGGCGAGATCGCCCGGCCCGACATGGCGCTGCATCGGCGTGCGATGGATGCCGAGCGCCAGACTGTCCTTCATCGCGTCGAACAAGCGCTCTTCATAGTCGCCGCCGGTGGTCGAGTCGCAAACGATTCCCACCGCATGGCCGGCGGCGACCTGCGCCTCGGTCAGGTCGCGCACATGCCGGAAGATTCCTCCGACAGGTGAGCGAAAGCAGTGGACGATCCTGAGATTCACCGCCACGACGGGTTTTTCAGAACAGGCGTTCGCGGACGTAGACGGTGTCGCCGGGCAGGAGCGGATCGGATGTCAGCACCCGTCCGGTCATCACTTTGCCGTTGATGTCGCGGGTGATGTCGACGCTGCCCTGATTGGCGCGCGGCGTGAAGCCGCCAGCAATGGCGACCGCCTTTTGCACCGTGAGTCCCGGCACGTAGGAATACTGGCCGGCAGCGCCCACTTCGCCCATGACGAAGATCGGCCGGTAGCGGTCGATTTCGACCGAAACGTCGGGGTCGCGCAGATAGCCTTGGCGCAGCTTGTCGGCGAGCTCCTTTTCCAACTGCTGCGCGGTGTGGCCGCGCGCCGGCACCGCGCCGACCAGGGGGAAGGAGAGATAGCCGGATTGGTCGACGCTGTAGGTGTTGGTCAACCCGTCCTGCTCGAACACCGTGACACGGACGCGGTCGCCCGCGCCGAGCCGGTAAGGTTGGTCGAGCACCTCGTGGAAGGCGGCGGGCGTCGGGCGATAGCTCGAACAGCCGGTCAGCAGCGACAGGGCAAGCAAAGCGCGAAAGAGGGAAGCAGTGCTTTTCATGACCGGCCAGGAACCTTCATCGCTCTTGCCGCAAGCCGCGGCCAACCCCAGGAAAGTGCGACCGTTATCATCCTGTTAGGGTTAATGGGCGGTAAAGGAGTGCGGTCCGGGAGGGCGCGGATCGGCAAAAAGCCCAATTGTTCTATTGCTTTTGCTCGATGTTCTTTGAGGGTTGTCTAATAAGCATGCATTTCGATCTTAACGGGTGGGTTACCATAGTTGTTTACGGTCCGTCTCGACTCAAAGTTCGGAGCAGGATGCATGTCCGTTCAGTCCGCGGCCGCAGATGTCGATGTCGACCTAAGACAGCTTTTCGCCAGTTTGGCGAGGAACTGGCTGCGCATTGTTCTTGTCACGCTCATGGTCGCCGCGCTGGCCTTTGCTTTGGCCTGGCTCGCAACGCCTTACTATAAGGCGACGGCCAAGCTGGAGATCGGCTCGCGCGAATCGGAATACACCCGGCCGCCGGGCACCAACGACGACGACAAGCCGATTTTCGATGAGCAGGGCGTAGCGACTCAGGTCCAGATCATTTCCTCGCCCGATATCCTCAAGCAGGTGGCGACCAAGCTCAAGCTGGACAAGCTGCCGGAGTTCGACGAAGCGTTGAAGATGTCGGCGCTCGGGCGCATGCTCGTTCTTGTCGGTTTGAAAAGCGATCCCTTCGATATCCCGCCGGAAGAGCGCGTGCTGAATGCCATGCACGACAAGCTCAACGTCTATGCGGTTGAAAAGACGCGCGCGATCGCCATTGAGTTCGCCTCGAAGGATCCCAAGCTTGCCGCTGATATCGCGAACGGTATTGCCGAGGCCTATATCGCCTCGAAGGGTGACGCCAAGCTCGAATCGAACGCCGCCGCCACCGATTTCCTGGCGCCGGAAATCGCCGACCTGCAGAATCGGGTGAAGGACGCGGAGGCCAAGGTCGCGGCCTTCCGCGCCCAGTCCGACCTTTTGATGGGCGGCAACAACGCGGTGCTTCCGACTCAGCAGCTCGCCGAACTGTCGAGCGAATTGTCGCGCGTGCGGGCCGGCCGCGCCGCCGCTGAAGCGAGCGCCGAAAGCGTGCGCCGGGCGCTGCAGAATGGCGGTTCGCTGGACAGCGTGCCGGAGGTCCTGTCCTCCGAGCTGATCCAGCGCCTGCGCGAGCGCCAGGTGGAGCTCAGGGCCAACATTGCCGATCTTTCGACGACCCTGCTGGACAACCATCCGCGCATCCGGGCGCTGAAATCGCAGCTTGCCGACCTCGACGGCCAGATTCGCAATGAGGCGCAAAAGATCATTCGAGGCCTGTCGTCCCAGGCTCAGACGGCCAGGGCACGCGAGGATCAGCTGGCCGCGGACGTCAACACGCTGAAAGCCGCCTCGGCACGCGCCGGCGAGCAGCAGGTGCAGCTGGACGCATTGCAGCGCGACGCGAATGTTCAGCGCCAACAGCTTGAATCCTATATGGCAAGTTATAATGCGGTGGCCTCGCGCAAGGATCGCAGATACTCGCCCGTCGCGGCGAGCCTGATTGCAAGCGCCCAGGTTCCGTCCCAGCCTTATTTCCCGAAGATCGGGCCGATCACCGGAGCGGCCGCAGCCGCTTCGCTGCTGCTGATGGCGATCGGAACGCTGCTTGGCGAACTGTTCTCGGGCCGCGCCATGCGTCCGGCCGCCGGCGCTCGCTTTGCCGATATCGAGCAGGTGGCGATGCCTGCGGCCAGGGAGGAGCCGATGGTCGCTGAGGAACATGATGAAGGTCGGGCTTTTGCGCCTTACGAGGAAGCTGGGGCAGGACATTCGATCGCGGAAGCCGAACTCCCGAGACCGGCCGAGCGCGAGCCGGTGGTGGTTCATGCCAGCGCGGTGGAAGCTTCCGGATCGAGCGAATCGGCGCCCGAACCAAGGCAATCCAGGCTCGGCGAGATCGATGTCGACAAGGCTGCGGAGAAGCTGATCGCCTCAGGTGCCGCGCGCGCGATCTTCGTGTCGCCGGAGGGCGACGAGGCGGCGGCGTCCGCCGTTCTCGTGGCGCGCGAAGTATCGGACGCCGGCCTGCGCGTATTGCTGCTCGATCTCACCGCGTCAGGCGCGGCGTCGCGGCCGATGCTGGACACGAGCCTCTTCCCCGGCATCACCAATCTGCTTGCGTCCGAAGCGCAGTTCAGCGACGTCATCCATCCCGATCTCTATTCGGATGCGCATGTCATCCCGGTCGGCACCGCCGACGCTGTCCGCGCCATGCGCGCCGCCGACCGGCTGCCGATCATCATGCAGTCGCTCACCACGGCCTATGATCTCGTCGTGGTCGAATGCGGCCCGGCCGACGCGCAAGGCATTGGCCGACTGGTCGGAGACGGCACCGAAGTCTTCCTGTCGATGCTGGAGGCCGACGATCAGGTGACGCAGGCCGCGGTCAAGCTGATCGAGAACGGCTATCCGACCCTGACGCTGGTCTCGCCGGTTGGTCACGAGCCGGGAAATCCGTTGCCTGGACGTCGCTCGGCGGCATAAAGCTGCAGGCCAATAGGGCTGTTCTGCAGGGCTGTTCTGCACCATCGCAACGCTTGCCAACGCCCCGAGATACTCGGAGCAGACCGCGCTGTATCGAGCACGGTTTGGTCGATGCCGGGCATGACAATCCTCAGGCGTACAGGACCGGCCAGGACATTTTCGGCGGCTCCGGCACTTTACATCGTCGGCAAGGCACCTAGTTCTGATGTTTCGCGCTCCGCACCTTCGTGCGTGGATGATCGAGAGCGGGACCCTGAGCCCTAGGCCGGTCCCCCAAACTCCCAAAGGATGGCTGTTATGACACAGGCCAAGAATGGCGACACCGTACGCATCAACTACACTGGGCGTCTGGTCGACGGCACCCAATTTGATTCTTCCGGCAACGAACCGCTGCAGTTCACACTGGGTGAAGGGCAGGTAATTCCTGGTCTCGAAACCCATGTCGAGGGCATGGAAGTCGGCACGAAATGCACTGTCACCGTTCCTTCCGACGCCGCCTATGGCCCCCATCGCCCCGAAGCGGTCGTAACCATCGACCGTGCTGCCGTGCCGGCAAACATCGACGTCGATGTTGGCACTCGATTGCAGGCTCGCACCCGCGAGGGACGTCCCATGCAAGTAACGGTCATCGGCGTGGACGACGCCAGCGTCAAGCTCGACGGCAATCATCCGTTGGCCGGAAAAGACCTGGTGTTCGACGTTGAATTGGTCGAGATCGTTCAGGCGGCGTAGTTAGCGGCTGGCCAGGCTTAGCCGTCGTCCTCGGCGGGAGCGGGCGCAGCCTGACCCGCCGCCTTGCGGCGCAGCATCTTGGTCAGCTTCCAGACCGTCGGGTTGTTCTTGATGAAGGCCTTGCTCCGCGCGCCCTGCCGCATCGCCGTCGCCAATGCGCGGCCCTTCAGCGTCAGCGGCGCGAGCACCTCGAAATGCTGGATCTCGATATCGCACCAGAGCCGTTTGTAAGGCTCGTCGCCGACCGAGAAGTCGTAGGCACTGAAGCCGAGTTCGCAGGCCTCCTGGATGTTGTCGAAGAACAGGAAGTCGCCGGGGCTGGTGAAGGCGAGATCGTCCTCGGCAATGGCGCCGAACTCGCAGATCAGCCGCTTGCCCGAGCGGCTGGAGCCGGTCACCGCGCGCAGTTTTCCAGCCACGTCCAGGCCATGCAGCAAAAACGATGGCTTCTCTTCGGTGAGCGCATCGGTAAACAGCGCCCGGAAGAAGGCGCGTACGCCCGCATCGCCAAAGACATTGGCGATGCCCATCTTGGCGAAGCGTACTTCCTTCATCTCGAGGAACGCATCGAGCAGCCTGTCGACCTCTTCGGGGGTGCGGGCCTCGATGCGTTGGAAAGTGCCGACAACCTCGAATTTGCGCGTCTGCGAACGATGCTTCTTGCGCTTGCGCTTGCCGCTCGCGCGCGACAGCAGCGCGTCGAAGCCGCCGTCGAGATCGACCGCGAGCGCAAGGTTCGGACTTGGGAAACCGGGTAGCGCGGCGAGCGGGTTGGCGATGCCGTCGAGGTCTGGCAACAGCCGTTCCAGCGAGATCAGATCGATGTCCGGCCGCGCTTTGGCGATCGCCTGGAACATCGACCGGATCGCGGGGCCGTCGATGGCAGGCTGGAAGCGCGGGTCAACCGCCGCGAAATTGCCATTGGCGTGACGCCCGCCGGTGAAAAGGGCAACCTTGAACGGGCCACGGCGTATGACTTCCAGCGCCAGCGAAAGCGCTGGATGGCCGTCGCAGTCAAGCGTCGCGATGACCATGTCGGCGCCGGTCGCGGCAGCCCAGTTGCTCACCCAGGATGCGCTTTGTGCCGGCGCATACAGCGCCGAAGCGCAAAGTTGTGCGTAGTCGGCAAGGCCGGCAGCGCCGCTGGCGGTCGCAATCCACCGGCCCTGATCGGCTCGCATGGGGCGCGCGGAAATCTCGTTGACCGCGATCTGGTTGCCGTCAAATGACGCTGTGGCGTCAACCATCCCTCAATCCTTAAGACGTATTGGTTCCGACTTGGGGGTTCGCATAGGCGCAATTCGTGCTTGGATGAGCCTAGGCGCAAAAGGTGAAGGAATGATCGACGGGGGCGAGGCAATCCGCAAACTGGCGTTGAACCTTGCCCGCTACACCGGTCTCGCGCCCTTGGCGCGGCCGTTTGTCGGCGGCATCGGCGCTATCCTGATGCTGCACCGGGTCACCGCGACACCCGAGAAGCCGAACGGGGTCAATCGGCATCTGAACATCGCCCCCGCCTTCCTCGACAGGTTGATCGCAGACATGAAGGGGCGGGGTTATGCCTTTGTTTCCCTTGATGAAGCGATCGAGCGCATCAAGACGGGTGGGAAAGGCGGCCAGTTCGCCACAATCACCGCTGACGACGCCTATCGCGATAACATGACCGAGGCGCTTCCGATCCTGGAAAAGCACGGCGCGCCGATCACTATCTACGTCGCCCCCAGCCTGATCGACGGCGCCGTCGAACTCTGGTGGGACGTGATCGAGGACATCGTCGACACCAGTTCGCGCCTGACGCTGACAATGGCGGGCAAGCCGACGGTGATCGATTGCTCGACACCAGGCAGAAAGATCCAGGCCGTCGCGCGGCTGAACGCCTGGCTGACCTTGGAAGTCTCCGAGGAAGAGCAGGGCGCCGCGCTGCGCGAACTGGCGCGTTCGAATGGGTTCAAGCCGAGCTCGGGCCGCTCATGCACCTTGATGAATTGGGATGAGCTCCGAGCCATGGCCGCGCATCCGCTGGTGACCATCGGCGCGCACACTGTCAACCATCGCAACTTGAAGCGGCTGTCCGAAGCCGATGCGCGCCATGAGATCGGCGACGTTCGCCGCATCCTCGCGGAAAGGCTCGGCGAGGAGCCGCGCCATTTGGCTTATCCTTATGGCTATGCCAGCGCCGTCGGCTGCCGCGAGGTGGGCTTTGCCCGCGACGCAGGCTATGCCTCGGCAGTGACCACAAGGCATGGCGTGCTGCGCGCTGAGCATGCCGGCTTCCTGCACGCGCTGCCGCGCATCTCCGTCAATGGCCGCTACCAGAGCGTGGCGCATATCCGCACGATGCTGTCCGGTATCACCACGCCGCTCGCCAACGCGGGCAAGATGGTCGTTACCATCTAGGCCTGCCTCGCCTGCGCCTTGATCAGCACTTGTGGAAATAACGGTAGGTGTCCGGCGCGCTCATCCATTTGAGCTGCGTTTCAAGCCCGCCATGCGCCTTGATCCAGCTTCTGATGTCGGATGCATAGGCGTTCCACAAAATGGCGGTCATGTCGGGCCGGTGCGCCAGATGGAAGCCGAAGCTCGCGGCCGGCGTCACGCAGATGCGGCTGCGCGCAATATAGCCGAGCAGCACGGTGCAGGCCGACTGGCACTTGCCGACGATGCGTACGTCGACGCCGCGTGCCGCAAGCCCCTTCCAGCGCTGGCTGTAGGCGGCGACGCTGCCGCCATGTGCGTCCGAGACATCGATGGTTTCCGCGGTCGCGATCGAAGCGGCGAGCGAGCAGATCAGAACGATCAGCCCCGCCAACATGGTTCTCAGCATGCCAAGCCTCCCTGCCGAGCCTATGAGCGAGGCAAGGTAGGCGCGCACCCGATCACGTCTGAATCACATTCGCGTTTGCGATTGCTTGGCGCCAGCGAGGGTCAGCCCTTCGGGCGCGGCTCGATGAGCAGCCATTTGATGATGCCCATGGCCGGCAGGACCCAGAGAAAGCCGCTGAGCACGAAGAACAGGAGATGCGCCGTGGGCCCGTATTCGGCGAGCCTGGTGACCGCGACGGCCGACGCGATCAGCGCGTAGATGATGACCAGAGCCACCAGCAATATGGTTCCGATCAGCTTTTTCAGGCGAATAGGCATGTCGCGGTCTCGTTGATCAGTCTCGCTTAGGCTCAATGAGGTGCGCGCGCAACCGTCGCGGCTTGGCGCGACGGCGTGCCGCGCTGTCCAGCCTTGCCAGTTGAGCGGCCTTGGTCCACCAATCCCGCGAATTCAACCGCCGGAAAAACGCCCATGGCTGCCATCACCGCCACGGCCCCCTATGCCGCTCGACACCGCAACCTGCAGAACCGCGCCTTGGTGCGCGGCTGGCTTTACGTTGTGCTGCTGGTGCTGTTCGCGCTGGTGCTGGTCGGTGGTTCCACCCGTCTCACCGGCTCGGGGCTGTCGATCACTGAGTGGCAGCCGATTCATGGCGTCATCCCGCCGCTCAACGACGCCGAATGGCAGGAAGAGTTCCGGCGCTACCAGCAGATCCCGCAATATACCGAGATCAACAAGGGCATGGGCGTCGAGGACTTCAAGTCGATCTTCTGGTGGGAGTGGGCGCACCGGCTGCTCGCCCGAAGCGTCGGCGTCGTCTTTGCCTTGCCGCTGCTGTTCTTCTGGGCGACACGCCGCATCGAACGCGGACTTGGGCTGAAGCTCGTCGGCATATTGGCGCTCGGCGGGCTGCAAGGCGCCATCGGCTGGTGGATGGTGGCTTCGGGCCTGGTTGAGCGCGTCTCGGTCAGCCAGTACCGGCTGGCGACGCATCTGACGCTTGCCGCGCTGATCTTCACCGCCACCATGGTGGTCGCGCGAGGTCTCGCGCCGCATTCCGAGCCCGCCGCCGACCGGTCGACGCAGCGGCTCGCCGGCTTCATCGTCCTGCTGGCGCTGATCCAGATCTATCTCGGCGGGCTGGTCGCCGGGCTGCACGCGGGCCTTTCCTACAACACATGGCCGCTGATGGACGGAAAGGTGATCCCGTCCGACCTGCTTCTCCTGAAGCCTGCCTGGCTGAACTTCTTCGAAAATCCGAAGACGGTGCAGTTCGTGCATCGCATAGGCGCCTATACGGTCTTTGTCGTGGCGCTCTGGCATATGATTGCGACGTGGCGGCGCCAGCCCGGCACCACCCATGCCCGCCGGGCCACGCTTCTGTTCGCGCTGGTGGTCGTCCAGGCCTCGGTCGGCATCGGCACGCTCTTGATGCAGGTGCCGCTGCACATGGCGTTGACGCATCAGGCGCTCGCGCTTGTGTTGCTTGGCTTTGCCGCCGCGCATTGGCGCGGCACCAAGGGCGCTTATCCGCTGCCGACCGAGATAAACGTCAGGGCAATTCCAGGAAAAATGTGAAGCGGTTTTCCGTCCGGAACTGCGTCAAGAAAAGAGCTGACGGTCACATCGAGAACAAATGCGACTGGGTCGTCGGTTCGTTGTCGAATTCCGCCTGGCGCGCCGCGGCCGTGGACGTCGTCGACTGGTTCTGGTCGGCCTTTTTCGCGTCGGCGGCCTTGAGCGCATCGAGTTTGGCCTGGAGGGCCGCGGCCTGCTGCTGCAGCCTCGCCGCGTCGGCTTCATCCTGAGCTGCCTTAGCCTGATCTTGCAGGGCCTGGATCTGCTTTTCGAGCGCGGCCTCCTGCGCCGCGTCGTCGGACGATGTGGACGAGGAATATTGCACCGACTGGACGGAGCTCGAGATTGCGCTGACCATGGAAAATCCCTTGCGGAAGGCTGGATTCCATCAGTAGCCGATTATGGTGAATCCACCGTTACCGCCGCAGCCTTCGCCTGAACGATCAGAACCTTGCCCGCACCATGCGGATTGCCTCGGCGACGGCCAGCTCACGGTTTTCGTCGACCGCGTTCTTGTCCTCGCGATGCCATGCGGCCGACAGGCAGCCATAGGCGATCGCGTGGTCGAGGATGGCGCGCGGCGACTGCCCGAGCGTTTTGCCGAACACGTCAGCCATATGGGAGATCCGGTTCGGGTCGAGGCAGAGATCGTCGCGGTCGAGCGGATTGTAGAACATGTTCGCCGCGTCGAAGCCGGGATCGCCGATGACACCCTTCGGGTCGATCGCCAGCCAGCCGCGCGGCCCGAACAGGATGTTGTCGTGGTGCAGGTCGCCATGCAGCGGGCGCATAGCATGCGGGTCGGCGAGCAGCCGTTCGGCGATCGCCGCCGCCTCGACGTAGAGCGTGCCGCGGCCGGCATCGCTGTCCGTTTTGGCAGCGCGAAAAAGGCTGACGAATCGCTCCCTTAGCGGCTGCAGGTCGGCCGGAGGCGTATACTCGGACGGCAAGAACAGCCGCGCCATCACCTCGGCCGCGATGGTAGTGGCCGCATCGTCGCCATGCGCAGCGAGATGTTCGGAAAGCAGCCTGTCGCCGGCATATTCGAGCAGCATGCGATTGCCGTCGCGACCGAGCAGCCGAACGGCGCCTTCGCCGCGCCGCCAGGCGAGGTAGTGCTCGCCGCGCAACTCGTCCGCGACATCGTCGAAGGGTTTCAGATCCTTGACGATTGCCGGCGAACCATCTTCGCGCGTTACCTTCCAGATCCGGCTGGAAAACGTCTCGGCAATGAGCTCGGGAGCGCTGACCTTCCAGCGCTCAGGGAATGCCTGCATGACCGCTCAGTGCTTGATGCCGAGCGTCAGGTCGAGGTTCTGCACCGCGGCCCCCGACGCGCCCTTGCCGAGATTGTCGTAGACGGCCATCAGCAGTGCCTGCGCCCTCTCGTCATTGGCGAACACGTAGACCTTCATCCGGTTGGTGCCGTTATAGACCTCCGGGTCGATCTCCGGCATGCGCTCCATATGCGTGTAGGGCGCGACCTCGACCACGCCGCCCTTGATCGACGCATAATGGTCGGCGATCGCCGCATGAAGTTCGGCGCCCGTCGGTATGCGGTCGAGACCGCCGAGCTGCAGCGGCACCACTGTGATCATGCCTTGCGCGAAATTGCCCACAGCCGGCTGCATGATCGGGTCGTGCGACAACTTCGCATAGGTGCGCAGCTCCGGAACATGCTTGTGCTGCAGCGTCAGCCCGTAGGGCAGGAACTCGGGCGCGTCCTCGCCCTTGCCGACATAGTCCTCGATCATCGGCCGGCCGCCACCGGAATAACCGGAGATGCCGTTGACGGTGACCGGGAAGTCGGCGGGCAGCAGGCCGGCCGCAACCAGCGGCCGCAGCGTCGCGATCGGCCCCTGCGGCCAGCAGCCCGGATTGGCGATGCGCGTCGCGCCGGCAATCTTCCTCGCCTGGTCCTTGTCCATCTCGGCAAAGCCGTATTCCCAGCCCAGGGCGACGCGAAACGCCGTCGAGGCGTCGATCACCTTGGTCGTGTCGTTTTCGATCAGCGAAACGCTTTCCTTGGCGGCGGCGTCCGGCAGGCAAAGGATCGCAACGTCGGCCGCGTTGAGGAATTCGGCGCGGGCGGCGGCCTCCTTGCGGCGTTCTGTCGGGATCGAGATGATCTCGAGGTCGCCGCGGTCGGCCAGCAACGCCCTGATCTGCAGGCCCGTCGTGCCGTGTTCGCCGTCAATGAAGATTTTCGGTTTCATCGCTTGCCAAATTCCCTGCGATTCCAATGTCATATGCCGTGGGCGTGATTTACTGCCGCGTGATTGCCGTTGTTCAACTCTTCCGCTCGTGCCTTTCGCTCCGCCAGCAGGCCGAGATAGTGCATGGCGATGATCGATCCGGCGATCGCCGTTATATCGGCATGATCATAGGCCGGCGCAACCTCGACGACGTCGGCGCCGACGATGTCGATCTGGCCGAGCTGGCGCAGCGTCGACAGCATCTTGGCCGAGGAGGGGCCGCCGGCCACCGGCGTGCCGGTGCCGGGAGCAAAGGCCGGGTCGAGGCAGTCGATGTCGAAGGTGAGGTAGGTCTTCTTGCCGCCGGTGCGTTCGACGATCGCGTAGGCGATGTCGGAGGCGCGCATTTCCTCGACCTCATGGCCGTAGAGGATTTTTATGCCGAACGTGTCGGGCGCGTGCGTGCGGATACCGATCTGGATCGAGCGGTCGGGGTCGATGATGCCTTCGTTCACCGCGCGGGCGACGAAGGAGCCATGGTCGATGCGCTTGCCATCATCCGGCCAGGTGTCCTGATGCGCGTCGAACTGCACGAGCGCCAGCGGGCCGTGGATCGCGGCATGCGCCTTGAGCAGGGGCCAGGTGACGAAATGGTCGCCGCCGAGCGTCAAAAGGAACGCGCCTGATTTCAGGATCTTGGCCGCCTCGCGCTCGATCGTGCCGGGCGTCTTCTGGTGGTTGCCGCTGTCGAGCAGACAATCGCCGTAGTCGACCACCGAAAGATGCTCGAAGAGGTCGCGTGAGAACGGGTATTGCGGATCGTTGTCGAGGATCGCCGAGGCACGGCGGATCGCCTGCGGCCCGAACCGGGCGCCCGGCCGGTTGGTGACGGCGGCGTCGAAGGGAATGCCCCACACGACAGCGTCCGCGCCCTTCACGTCCTTCGTGTATTTGCGCCGCATGAACGACAGCGCGCCGGCATAGGTCGGCTCGAACGACGCGCCCGTCTTGGAGCGGGCGGTGAAGGCGTTGTCGATGTTCTGGTTCGCCATTACGGGTCCTCGGTTCTCATCGGGCAGCCACCACTACAGAACCGGCACGCAACATGCCAGTCACAGCTTGCCGAAACGAGGCGGCGCTCGGCGAGTGCCACGGCAATACAGGATCTGTATCATTATGGCTGAGACGGCTCTGCTCAACCTTGCACCCGCACCCGCGGCGACCCGCGTCGGCACGATGGCCGGCGAGCGCTTCCTGGTGCTGGATTCCTGGCGCGGCATCTGCGCGCTGCTGGTGGCGCTGTTCCACTTCCCGACCACCTCGATCGTCTCGCAAAGCGCCTTTGTCGGCGGCTCCTATCTGTTCGTCGATTTCTTCTTCGTGCTCTCCGGTTTCGTCATTGCCAGCGCCTATGGCAGCCGGCTGAGCGAGCAGGATGATCTCACACGGTTCGCCGTGGTGCGTTTCGGCCGCATCTATCCGCTGCATCTCCTGATGCTTGCCGCTTTCGCCGGCTTCGAGGCGCTGCGGCTCGTCCTGCCGGCATTGCATGGGACGGGTCCCGCGCCCTTCACCGCGGGTTTCGACCTGAAGAGCCTGGTCACCAACCTCTTCCTTTTGCAGGGCATGGGCGTGGAGGATCATCTGAGCTGGAACGCGCCGAGCTGGAGCATTTCGGCCGAGTTCTTCACCTATCTGCTGTTTGCCGCCGTCGTCTTCGCCGCTGGCCAGCGCGCCTGGATATGGTTCGCCGCCGCCGCCGTGACGGCGCCGCTTTTCCTGCTCGCGGTCTCGACGCGTCATATGGACGTGTCCTTCGATTTCGGCTTCATCCGTTGCCTTTACGGCTTCTCGCTCGGCGCTTTGCTTGCCTGGTTTCAGCACGATTCCATTGCAGAGGCGCGACAGGCGCCCACCAGCGGGGCGGGGCGCCTTGCTTGGACCCTGGCTGAACTTGCGATGATCGCTGGGATCGCGCTGTTCGTCTCCATTGCCGGCACCAACGATATCGGCATCGCCGCGCCGGTCGTCTTCGCTCTGGCGCTTTATCTTTTTGCCCATGAAGGCGGGTGGGTCAGCGTGGCTCTGCGCAGCCGGCCCATGCTGCTGCTCGGTTCGCTCTCTTATTCGATCTACATGGTCCACATCTTCGTCCAGGCCCGCATGATCAATGTCGGCGGCCTGATCGAACGCAAGCTCGGGCTCGGCATTGTCGGCGATCTGATGCTGCGCGGCGACCACGCGACCGGCTTCGGCGCCGGCTCTCCCTGGATCGGTTTTGCGGCTCTGATCGCCATGCTGATCGCGGTCGTCGTCGCGTCCTGGTTCACCTGGCGCTTCGTCGAAATGCCGGCGCTGGCCTGGTTCCGGCGCCTTTCCAAGCGGATTTGACGGGCTTTGACGCGAAACAGCTAGCCGGCTTCGTTCACCTGCCTGTCATGGGCATCGCCTAACCGGGTTCCGACGCGGAACGGAGCGATTCCCCGATGCGAACACTCTGGCTGAGCCTTCTTCTGTCCGCCGCTTTTGGCGCTGTCTCCGGCCAAAGTTTAGCCGGCGAGACACGAGCGAGCCAAATCCTCGACCGTTTCGAACATGCCAACCAGTGGCGCGACCACGTGATGATCGCCGCGCACCGCGCCGGCAGCATGCAGGCCGGCAAGACGCTCTACGCCGAGAATTCGCTGGCCGCGGTCGAGGGTTCGATCGCGATCGGCGCCGAGATCGTCGAGGTCGACGTCCGGCGCGCGAAAGACGGGGCGCTCGTCATCATGCATGACAGCTGGCTCGACCGCACGACCACCTGCAAGGGCGAGGTTGTCAAATACACGCTTGCCGAGCTGAAGAAATGCCGGCTGGTCATCGAGGGCACCGGCGCCGTTACCAGCGAGACGGTGTCGACGCTGCGCGAGATGCTGCTTACGACCAGGGACAGGATCCTGATCAACCTCGACAACAAGCTGGAAGTGACCGACCTGCCGGGCATGATCGCGGAGGCGCGCGATCTCGGCATGGCCGATCAGGTGATCGTCAAGGAGAACCTGTGGAGCCGGCAGCGCATCGATGCCGCGAGCGCCGCGCTTGCCAAGGCCGGCGGCGGCTTCCAGTTCATGCCGATCCTCGCCGACGACGCCGTGCATGACGCCCTTTTCGCTGGCGAGGTCGACAAGGCATTCGCGCCGCGCGCCATCGAATTGATCAACTGGCGCAACGGCGCCGAGACGCTGACCTCGACCGGCGGTCCGCTGTTCAGCAACCACATGCGGGCGGAAGCGGCGCGGGGCGACTGGCATCTCTGGGCCGACACCTATGCCATCGTCAACAAGCCGGGCGGCTTCCTCGCCGGCGGCCGCGGCGACGAATTAGCCGTTGCCGCCAGCCTGCCGCGCGAGGCCTGGGGTTTTTGGATCGACCGCGGTGCCACCATCATCCAGACCGACGAGCCGAAAGCCGCGATCGAGTGGCTGACGGCCAATGGCTATCGCGTGCCTTATACGAGCGACGGCAAAGCTGCTGAGCCGGCGCATACAGCGAGTATAAACTAGCAGGCGTCAGCGCTGGAACTGCCAATCGCGCCTCACGCCGCTTTCGCCACGCCATCCAGCTCCCGCAGCACATCCGACGACAGCTTCAACTCCGCCGCCGCAAGGTTCTCCCGCAGATGCCCGACCGATGACGTGCCCGGGATCAAGAGGATATTGGGCGAGCGCTGCAGCAGCCACGCCAGCGCCACCTGCATCGACGTTGCGCCGAGCCGTTCCGCGACCCCTGAGAGCGTCGAGGACTGCAACGGGTTGAAGCCGCCCAGCGGGAAGAACGGCACGTAGGCGATGCCGTCTCGCGCCAGCTCATCGATCAGCGCGTCATCGCCCCGGTGCGCCAGATTGTACTGGTTCTGCACGCAGACGATCTTGCAGATCTTGCGGCCTTCCGCGATCTGCGCGCGGGTGACGTTGCTCAAGCCGACATGGCGCACCAGGCCTCTGCGCTGAAGCTCGGCAAGCTTGGTGACTTGCGGCTCGATGGAGCCCTCCGCTGGACCGTGCACCCCGAACATGATGCGCAGATTGACGACGTCCATCACCTCGAGGCCAAGGTTACGAAGATTATCGTGCACGGCCTGTTCGAGCTCATCGGCTGTGAAAGCCGGCAGCCAGGAGGCGTCTTCGCCACGACGGGCGCCGATCTTGGTGACGATGGTGAGGTCGTCGGGGTAGGGCGCCAGTGCCTCGCGGATCAGCTTGTTGGTGACGTGCGGACCGTAATAGTCGCTGGTATCGATGTGGTTGACCCCGTTCGCCACCGCTTCGCGTAGCACGGCGACCGCCGCGTCATGGTCTTTCGGCGGGCCGAACACGCCTTTGCCCGCAAGCTGCATGGCGCCATAGCCGAGGCGGTTGACCGAGCGGTCGCCGAGTTTGTAGGTGCCGGATTTGTCTACGCTGGACATCGTGGTTCTCCTTCGCTGTCGGCGACGGAGATAGGGCATGGCCGCTGTCCCGATAATCGGCTATATTCGGCACAGCTTGTACGAGATTTAGGACAATGGCGACTGATCTCAACGATCTCCAGGCGTTCATGGCCGTGGCGCGGGCCGGCGGGTTTCGCGAAGGAGCCCGTGCGACGGCGGGCAGCGCGTCCGCACTCAGCGAAGCCATCCGCCGTCTGGAAACCCAACTCGGTGTGCGGCTGTTCAACCGCACCACGCGTAGCGTCGCCTTGACCGAGGCTGGCGCCGGCCTGCTGGCGCGGCTCGGTCCGGCGCTTGGCGAGGTCGAGGCAGCGCTCGATGTGGTAAACGGCTTTCGCGACCGGCCCGCCGGAACGTTGCGGCTCAACGTGCCGATAAGCGCCTCCCGGCTGGTGCTGCCAAGAATCGTTCCGGGATTTCTGGCGGCCTATCCCGCCATTCGCCTGGAGGTGATTGCCGAGGAGAACTTTGTCGATCTGCTGGTGGCTGGCTGCGATGCGGGCATCCGCTATGACGAGCGGCTGGAGCAGGACATGATCGCCGTGCCGATCGGGCCGCGCACGCAGCGCTTCACCACCTCCGCCGCGCCGGCCTATCTTGACCGGCACGGTCGGCCGCAGCATCCCCGCGACCTGCTTGGCCATGCCTGCGTGCGCGGCCGCTTCCCGAGCGGGGTCATGACACCCTGGGAGTTCGAGCGGGATGGTGAGGTGGTGCGGGTCGATACCACGGGACCATTGCTCGTCAGCATTGGTGGAGGTGTCGATCTCGCCATCGATGCGGCGATCGCCGGCGTCGGCATTCTGTGGCTCTTCGAGGACTGGGTGCGTCCGCATTTCGAGAGCGGCGTGCTGGAACCTGTGCTGGAGCCGTGGTGGCAGCAATTTTCCGGGCCGTTTCTCTATTATCCCGGGCGCCGCCTAGTGCCGGCGCCACTGCGCGCCTTCATCGACTACATCAAAACGCCGGCCGGGCACTGGTAATGAAAACAAAAAAGGCCGCCCGGAGGCGGCCTTTCGAAATGCTTGGACTTCGTAACGCTTAGCGCTTCGAGAACTGGAAGCTGCGGCGGGCCTTCGCCTTGCCGTACTTCTTGCGCTCGACCACGCGGCTGTCGCGGGTGAGGAAGCCGCCCTTCTTGAGCACCGAGCGCAGGCCCGGCTCATAGTAGGTCAGCGCCTTGGAGATGCCGTGACGCACAGCACCCGCCTGGCCGGAGAGGCCGCCGCCGATGACGGTGGCGACGATGTCGTACTGGCCGGCGCGGTTGGCCGCGACGATCGGCTGGTTGAGGATCATCTGCAGCACCGGACGCGCGAAATAGGTCGCGAATTCCTTGTCGTTGACGGTGATCTTGCCGGAGCCCGGCTTCACCCAGACGCGCGCGATGGCGTTCTTGCGCTTGCCGGTGGCGTAGGCGCGGCCCGACTTGTCGAGCTTCTGGATATGCACGGGCGCGGCCGGCTGCGCGGCGACGGTGCCGAGTTCTGCGAGCGAGGAAAGCTCAGCCATTATGAAGCCCTCTTGTTCTTGGAGTTCAGCTTGGCCACGTCGAGCGTGACGGGCTGCTGGGCGGTGTGCGGATGCTCGGCGCCTGCATAGACGCGGAGATTCTTCATCTGGCGGCGGCCAAGCGGGCCGCGCGGGATCATGCGCTCGACGGCCTTCTCGACGACACGCTCGGGGAAACGGCCCTCGAGCAGCTGGCGCGCGGTGCGCTCCTTGATGCCGCCGGGGTGGCCGGTGTGCCAGTAATAGACCTTGTCGGTGTACTTCTTGCCGGTGAACACCACCTTGTCGGCATTGATGACGATGACATTGTCGCCATCATCGACATGCGGGGTGAAGGTGGGCTTGTGCTTGCCGCGCAGATGGTTGGCGATGACAGTGGCCAGACGACCGACGACGAGACCTTCGGCGTCGATCAGCACCCACTTCTTCACCACATCCGCAGGCTTCTGCGAAAAGGTAGCCATGGTTTTGCTCTCACGTTGACCTTTTCTGACAGTGCCAGAAAAAGGCGTTTCTTGTTGCTTGGATTGACGGAAGGCCGGAGCCGACCCGCCAATAACAAAAACGGCGGCCTTTGCGGGCCGCTGCTTCGGGAGGGCTTATAGGCGAGGGCGCTTAGCGCGTCAAGGCAGCGGAAAATGCGTATAGAGAACAAAATGTAGAAAAAACAATAGGTTGGTTGAATGGTATTATTTTACCACAAGGTCGCCTCACGTAAGCCGCCGGACTAGGGGCACCGAAACCAGATAGGCCCCACGGGACAGCACGGCACGGATTTCGGGAATAGAGATCATTGCCTCATGGCTGGACGGCTCGGCAACTGGCATATCCTCGGCCCAGATCTGCAGAGCCTCGACTGCGTTTGGAACGATATCCTTTTCCTCGTCCGCAGCCGAAAAGCAGCCGGGAATGTCCGGGAATTGAACACCGAACGCGCTATCTCCGGTCTTTTCAACAAGCGCGAAGTAGCTCTTCATTTCAACCTCTTGAGTCCCGCTTCCTTGGGATCGAATAAGTGCCCGTGGCGTGCGCTACCGTGTGGCGGTCCGGGCCTGCGACGATGTCGATGTCGAACACCATCAGGCTCTTGCCGAGCTTCAGGATGCGGCAATGGCCGTCGATCGGACCGGCTTCGGCCTTGCGCATGAAGTTGATGTCGAGGTTGACCGTCACCGATAGCGCGTCCGGGCCGGCGTGGCTGAGCACGCAGACATAGCCACCGATGTCGGCCAGCGTGAACAGCGACGGACCCGAGACCGTGCCGCCCGGGCGCAGATGCCGCTCGTCGGCGTTGAGCCGCACCGTGCAGCCGCCGGGAAACACGTCGATCGCCTCATAGGAGGTGAAATTGTCGTTGAGCTGCGGATAGACGCTCGCCATCAGCGCATTGACTTCCGCCGCATTGAGCATCGGCTTCAGATCGCTTTGGGCAGGCATGGGCGGCGTCCTATATGAGATGGCAAGCTCCGGGCGATTGTGCCTGGACCAAACGGTGCGACGGAGAAAACACGCCTCGCGGCTGTTCTTCAACCGGCAGCGTGGTAGTTCTATTGCTCCATGCACCTGCGAGCGCTGACCCGAAAGGTTGGAAATGGCCGAAGTCGTCGCCATCAAGCCCGCCGTCGCCGACGGCCCCGTTCTTGTAAGTCAGGACAAGGGCGTCTTGCGCCTCACGCTCGCCAGCCCGCCGGCCAATGCGCTGTCGCTGGCGACGATGGCGGCGCTGCAAGCCGAGTTCGATCGCGTCAAGGCCGACAAATCCGTGCGCGTCATTATCCTGGCGGCATCGGGAAAAGTGTTCTGTGCCGGCCACGACCTCAAGGAAATGACGGCGCATCGCGCCGAGCCGGATCGCGGCAAGGCCTTCTTCCAACAGACCTTCGCGGCCTGCGCAAGCCTGATGCAGACCATCGTGCGCCATCCCAAGCCGGTGATCGCCGAGGTCGACGGCCTGGCGACCGCGGCCGGCCTGCAACTGGTCGCCAGTTGCGACCTCGCCATCGCTTCGCACGAGGCGAGCTTCTGCACGCCCGGCGTCAATATCGGCCTGTTCTGCTCGACGCCGATGGTGGCGCTGTCGCGCAACGTCTCGCGCAAGCAGGCGATGGAAATGCTGCTCACCGGCGAGACGATCGACGCCGCGACCGCAAAGGAATTCGGCCTGATCAATCGTATCGTGCCGCGCGAATATCTGAATCAGGTTGTCAACAAATACGCGCAAACCATTGCTTCAAAATCCTCTTTGGTCGTCAAGACCGGCAAGGAAGCGTTCTATGCCCAGGCCGAAATGGGGCTCGCGGACGCCTATGCCTATACCGGCCGGGTGATGGTGGAGAACATGCTGGCGCGCGACGCCGAAGAAGGGATCGGCGCCTTCATCGGCAAGCGCAAGCCCGAATGGACCGACGAGTAACCGGTTTGAATGAAGACGCGCCATCCCATCCTTGAAGGTTCGACGTGGCCGCCCGCAGGCAACTGACGCGGCTGAAAGCGCCTTATCTCAAGCGCATCCTGCTTGAGCCGTCGCGCGTGTCCGACTGGGAAAAATATCCCTGGAACCTGCCGCTCTTCGGTGAGCGCGCATTCGAGTTCGAATTCGCTTCGGCCATCACCATCATCGTCGGCGAAAACGGCACCGGTAAATCGACCCTGCTCGAAGCCATCGGCGCGCTGGCCGGCTATGACGAGGCGGGCGGCGGCAAGGGTTATCGTCCGGTAGATCATTCCATCGCCATCGACAAAAGCGGTGCGTCACTCGCCGGGACATTTCGCGCGCATTGGCTGCCAAAGGTCACCGCCGGCTGGTTCTTCCGCGCCGAGTCCTTTTACTCGGTCGCCCGCTATCTGGATAAGGCGGCGGTTGAAGATCCGTTCGGACCGCCGCCCCCCGATTTCCTGTCCTGGTCGCATGGCGAGGGCTTCATCCGCTTCTTCGAGGAGCGTTGCCGCAGGCAGGGCATCTATATTCTCGACGAGCCCGAAAGCGCGCTGTCGCCGACGCGCCAGATCGAACTGCTCAAGCTGCTCCGGCGCATGGAGCAGTCGGGCACCGCGCAGGTCATCATGGCGACGCACTCGCCACTGCTGATGGCCTGTCCGAATGCGCGGCTCTTCCGCATCAGCCGCTTCGGCCTCGACCTGATCGATTTTCAGGACACCGATCATTTTCGCATGATGCGCGACTTCTGCAGCGATCCGGCTGCCTTTCTCGCCGAAGCACTGTATGAGGACGAGCCATGAATCACGATACCTATGACAACGCCTATATCGCCGGCATCCTCAATTCGGTGAAGACGATCGCTATGGTCGGTGCATCGCCCAACGATGTGCGGCCGAGCTATTTCGTGCTGAAATATCTTTTGGCTAAGGGCTTTTCGGTGCTGCCGATCAATCCCGGCCATGCCGGCAAACAGATCCTCGGGCAGACGGTCTATGCCAGCCTGGCCGATCTGCCGCAGCCGGTCGACATGGTCGACATTTTTCGTGCCTCCTCGGCAGTGCCGGGCATCGTCGACCAGGTGCTCAAGCTCGATCCGTTGCCCAAGGTCGTCTGGATGCAGCTCAGCGTGCGCCATGACGAGGCTGCTGCGCGGGCCGAGGTCGCCGGCATCAAGGTGGTGATGAACCGCTGCCCGAAGATCGAATATGGCAAGCTGTCCGGCGAGATCGGCTGGACCGGCGTCAACTCCGGCGTTCTGTCGTCGAAAAAACCCTTGATGCGCCAGGGGTTTCAGAGCTTCGGCGTGCGGCAGAAATAAGCGGATCGCGGCTCGCGCAAAATTATTCCGGGAAGAAATGCATTTTCCCGGGCGTTCGTCGCAGATCGCGCCCCGAAAGGTATTTTCTTCTTTGCATTCCCACTCGGGCTTCGCCAAGAATGCCCGGCGATTTTCGAAAGATTTGAGAGGGAGGTTTCGATGACCCGTACGCCCGGTTTCAACACTCTAGCGGTCCATGCCGGCGCCAAGCCAGATCCGGCAACCGGCGCCCGCGCCACGCCGATCTACCAGACCACCTCCTTCGTCTTCGACGATGCCGACCATGCCGCCTCGCTGTTCGGGCTGAAGGCCTTCGGCAACATCTACACCCGCATCATGAATCCGACGCAGGCGGTGCTGGAGGAGCGCCTTGCCGCGCTGGAAGGAGGCACCGCGGCACTCGCCGTCGCCTCCGGCCATGCCGCTCAGGTGCTGGTCTTTCACAATCTGATGCAGCCTGGCGACAACTTCATCGCCGCCAACAAGCTCTATGGCGGCTCGATCAACCAGTTCGGCCATGCCTTCAAGAACTTCGGCTGGGAAGTTCGCTGGGCCGAAGCGAATGATCCGGCGACCTTCGAAAGCCAGATCGACGACAAGACCAAGGCGATCTTCATCGAAAGTCTTGCCAACCCCGGCGGTATCTTCGTCGATATCGAGAAGATCGGCGACATCGCTCGCAGGCACGGCCTGCCGCTAATCGTCGACAACACGCTGGCCTCGCCCTACCTAGTGCGGCCGATCGAGCACGGCGCCGATATCGTCGTGCATTCGCTGACCAAGTTCATCGGCGGCCACGGCAATTCGATCGGCGGCGGCATCATCGACGGCGGCACCTTCGACTGGTCGAAATCCGGCAAGTATCCGATGCTGTCGGAGCCGCGTCCTGAATATGGCGGTCTCGTCCTGCATGAGACCTTCGGCAATTTCGCCTTCGCGATTGCCGCGCGCGTGCTTGGCCTGCGCGACATCGGCGCCGCGATTTCGCCCTTCAACGCCTTCCTGCTTTTGACCGGCCTGGAAACGCTGCCCCTGCGCATGCAGCGCCACTGCGACAATGCGGCGAGCGTTGCCGGCTGGCTCTCAAACCATCCCAAGGTTGCCTGGGTGAACTATCCCGGACTGCCGAGCGACAAGAACAATGCGCTGCAGAAGAAATACTCGCCGCAGGGCGCCGGAGCCGTCTTCACCTTCGGCCTCAAGGGCGGCTATGCGGCCGGCGTCAAGTTCGTCGAGGGGCTGGAACTGTTCTCGCACCTGGCCAATGTCGGCGACACCAAGTCGCTGGTCATCCATCCGGCCTCGACCACGCACCGCCAGCTTTCCGACGAACAGAAGGTCAAGGCCGGCGCCGGGCCTGACACCGTGCGCCTTTCGGTCGGCATCGAGGATGTCAACGACATCGTCGCCGATCTCGAGCAGGCGCTCGGCAAGGTCTGATATGTCGGCCTTTCTAGCGGTCAATGTCGACGCCGTCGAACCGGAGGCCGGCGCGCCGGCCCCGGATCGGGTGGTTTCGGGCGATCCGAAATTCCGCACCTGGAATGTCGAGGAGCGCGACGGCAGCCTCTATGCCGGTATCTGGGAAGCGACGCCGGGCAAATGGCGCATCGTCTATGACGAATGGGAGTTCTGCCACATCCTGTCCGGCGTCTCGGTCATTGCCGAGGATGGCGGCGAGTCGCGCACGGTGCGTGCAGGCGACAGTTTCGTGCTGAGGCCTGGGTTCAATGGCACATGGGAAGTGTTCGAGACGACGCGCAAGGAATATGTGATCAAGCTTTGAATGCGCTCCTATTGGCGGAGGCTACGCTGGAGGCCGGAGCGCCCGTCGCTTCGTCATTCCATGGCGGAGCAAGGAGCGAAGCGACGCGCGCGGACGATAGAAATCCATGCCGCAACGTTAAGGCTGCTACCACGGCGAAGAATTCTGCTCCGCTGCATCCCTCGGCCAAAGTCACGGAATGGATCCCTGTGTCTGCGCTCCGCTTCGCGTCGCTACGCCCATGGATGACGGCGTTCGGAAGGCCTCAGCTCAAAAGGCCACAGCCACCTTCTCCAGCCCATGGAAATGGTAAGTGTCGCGGAAGCGCGGCTTCTCGGCTACCCTCAATTTCGGCAGCCGGTCGAACAGCGTCTTCAGTGACACCTGGAGCTCCAGCCTGGCCAGCGGCGCGCCGATGCAGAAATGGATGCCGGCGCCGAAGGAGACGTTCTTCTGGTCGGTGCGGGCAGGATTGAAGGTATCGGGTTCGGCAAAAGCCAGAGGATCGTGATTGGCCATGCCGAGCAGCAGCGCTACCATCTCGCCGGGCTTGACCAGGATGCCCGGCGAAACCTCGATTTCCTCATAGGCATAGCGCAGGAACATATGCAGCGGCGCATCGAAGCGCAGGCATTCCTCGACCGCCGCGGCATTCGTCTCGGGTGTGGCAAAGAAGCGGCGGGGATCGCCGCCTTGCGCGAGGATCGCGCGCACCGCATTGCCGGTTTGGTGAACGGTCGCCTCGTGACCGGCATTGAGAAGCAGGATGGCCGAGGACACCAGCTCGTCCTCGGAAAGCTTCTGGCCGTTGTCCTGGGCCTCGATCAGCAGCGACAGCAGGTCGTCGCCCGGATTCTTACGCCGTTCGGCGACGTAGCCGCGCAGGAACGAGGAAAAGTCGCGCGCGGCACGGTTGGCCGTGTCCTCGATTTCGCGCGTGCGGCCATGCATGTACATGGCGACCATCCGATGCGACCAGTCGAGCAGTTGCGGCCCCATCGCGACCGGAACGCCGAGCATTTCGGCGATGATGGTGATCGGCAAGGGCGAGGCGTAGGCGGACAGAAGGTCGGCGCCGTTTGGCTTGAAGCGGTCGATCAACTCATTGGCCAAGGCCTCGACGCGTGGCCTGAGCCGCTCGACCTGGCGTGAGACGAAGGCGCGGTTGACCAGCGTTCTGAGCCGCGTATGCACCGGCGGCTCGAGCTCCAGCATGGAATTGGCCTCGATCGCGTCGAAGGCCATGAGATGCGAGCGGTCGTCGCCTACGCCGCGACTGTCAGGAATCCCGGCCGGGTTCTGCCGGCCGAAACGGCGGTCGCGCAGCAGCCGGTTGACGTCGTCGAAGCCGCCAAAGCACCAGAAGCCATAGTCTTCCCAGAAGAAGGCGCTCGAAGCACCATGCATGAAGGCATACGCCTCATAAGGGTTTTGAACGAAGGCCGGCTCGTGCGGGTCGAGACGCAGGCGACGGCTGGCGGGGTCGAAGGCGAGGTAGGCTGGCTTCATGGGTTGACCATTAGCGCGCCTTGTCAGTCCGATGCCAGTTGGTATTTCTGGCTGCCAACTCGAAGCCGATAGCGCAGCAAGCAGAAATCGTAACCGTCAGTGGCCTGTCTTCAGGATGCTCGCCACTTTGGCGGCAATAGCCGCGTCCAGCGCCGGCCAGTTCGCCAGCAGTTCGCGGGGAAAACGGTAGGTCAGGCTGAGATCGTCGCCAACCTGGATGTCGCGCTCGCAGGGCGCCAGCGATTCCTCCGCGCTCGGACCGCTCAGGCAGCGGGCGACGAACGGATCCTTGCCGGGACGTTCAGCGACGGCCAGCACCTCGTTCAGGTAGCCTGATTTTTCGCTGAAGGCGTAAACCGTCGTGCCGCCCGCGCCGGGCGTGCCCGGCTTTTCGATCAGAGCGCTGTAGATCGGCGCGAAGCGGCCGCTCATGTCGCGCGACATCATCCTCGGCTCGAACGACAGGAAGATGATCTTCCTGGTGGTCGCGTGGTTGAAGTCGTCGCGCGCGGCCGTGCTGTAACCGTCCATCTCGGGATAACGCAGATAGAGGTCGAGCCGCGAGGCGATGCCGTCGCGCCTCGCCTGGTCGAAGCGGATGAAGTTTGCCGGCACGCTGATCAGATTGTTGCCCATGACGATCTGGCGCACCGTCGCATCATCCGTATAGCCGGCCATGGCGATGGACCGTCCAAGCCATTTGCCGCCGACGCTGATCGCCACCGAAAGCAGCGCCAGCGCCGCGAAGATGTAGAAGACCCGCTTCATCAAGGTCGAATCGACGACCTGGAATTCAGCGCTCTCGGCCACGGTTGCCTGTCTCATTCCTCTTCCCCGATCCGCCCATCTGTCCTTCGGCGGCACAGCCTGCGCGGCATGGCTCTTGCAGCGCGTTGGCACGACTGTGCGTATTCATGGTAAACGGTTGGTAAACATGGATCCCGTTGTGCTTGTTCTTTACGCGTTTGCGGTTGGTGTCACGGCCTGCGGACTGGCCGGATCTGCCATGGAACTTTTGTCCGGCCGGCGCCTCGCCTTTGCCGAACCCTATGTTTCGCCCGTCCATATCCTGCGTTCACTGGCGGCGACGGCTTGCGCCGGGCCGTTCATGCTCACCAACGAGGCTTTGGCCGCCCGCCGAGAAGGCCGCATCGGCACGATGGCGCTGTTGTCCTGCGGTTGCACGGCCATCGCCTGGGCCTTGGCCCTCGGCGTCGTGCTCATTGCCATTGCATCCTGGGCAACCGCCAACCTAGGGTCTCTCGAATTCGCTGGTTGAGACGAATCGGAGACGAAAAATGCCGATCTATGCGATCGATGGGAAGGCGCCTGAATTCGAGGACGCCGATACGAACTGGATCGCGCCGGACGCGACGCTGATCGGCAACATCACGATTGGTCGTAATGTCGGCTTCTGGTTCGGCGTCGTCATCCGTGGCGATGGCGAGCTCATTGCGATCGGCGCCGACACCAATGTGCAGGAACATACGATCATGCACACCGATCCGGGCTTTCCGCTGACCATCGGCAAAGGCTGCACGATCGGCCACAGGGCGCTGCTGCATGGCTGCACGATCGGCGACAACAGCCTGATCGGCATGGGCGCCATCGTGCTGAACGGCGCCAGGATCGGCAACAACTCGCTGGTCGGCGCCGGCGCCCTGGTGACGGAAAACAAGGTTTTTCCGGACAATTCGCTGATCGTCGGCTCGCCCGCCAAGGTCATTCGCACGCTGGACGAGGTGGCGATCGAGCGGCTGCGCGTCTCGGCCGCCCACTATGTCGCCAATGCCAAACGCTTCAAGGCCCAGCTGAAAGCAGTATGACGGCGGCGGGCTGGCAGCTCGGCGCGACTTCATCAGCGGCGGCCGTTCATAGCCTCACGCAGCAGGAAAGCGCCGGCTTCGAAGCCGGCCTCTTCCGCGCCTTCCAAAGCCGTTTCGTAGTCGTCGATGCGGGTCCTCAGCAAAGGGTCCTCGCCTGACAGGAGCAGCAGCTGGATCGCCTCGGCGTCGCGCCGGGACACCGCGTAGTGCAGCGGCGTCCAATCGTTCACACCGCGCATATCCGGGCCGGCGGCATGTTCGAGCAGGATACGCACGACCTCCAGCCGGTCCGGTCGTTCCGTCGACAACGCCGCGATGATCGAGGGAAAACCGGCAGGATCTTCATAATTCGGGTTGGAGCCGGCATCGAGCAAGGCAGTGATGAATGCGGCCGGGCTCCAGTAGATCGCATATTCCAGCGGATGCCCAAGGCCGAGCTCGAACGGCATCCGCTCGTCGAACCAGCGCGCCGAGCCGCCGAGCGCCTTGCCAAGTCCGTCGAAGTCACCCGCCTTGAAGGCCTCGTCTATGGCCTTGAAAAGCCGATGGCGCTCGCAGCGATCGTCAGGGATTTCCAGCATTGCCCGTAACCCAGAAGCTCCATAGTGCATCTGTCAATCGGCCTTGGGAAGATGAACAAAATAGTTTCAGAGCTTATACCGCTTTGCTTGCTGAGCCTTTCGAGCGTTTGGGCTTCAGCCGTATTCGCATAGCGCCACTCTTCGATGTCTCGATTTCGAATTCCTCCGTCTTCCTCACGAGATCACTGAGTTTGCCGAAGCCATAGGTGCGAGGGTCAAAATCGGAGAACAAGTTTGACAGCTGCTTGCCGAAGGTCCCGAGGAGAACCCATCCATCCTCGCTCTCCATTTGGCCGATGACTTTCTTGAGCATCGGCGTAGCCGCGTTTAGCGCATGAAGCGGCCTTGCGGTTACGGCTGTATCTTGAGGGCTAACCGCGCCGGGAAGAAGATTTTCAGTGTAAACGAAGCGGCGGCACGCTTGCCGAAAACTCTCCGGTGTTTTCTGCTCTCCGAAGCCGAAAACATCGACGCCTTGTTCGCGGATTCGTGCTGCAAGCCTCGTAAAATCGCTGTCGGACGAAACCAAGCAGAAGCCGTCAAAGCGGCCGCTGTGCAGTAGGTCCATGGCATCGATCACCAGAGTGATATCGGACGCGTTCTTCCCCGTGGTGTAGGCGAATTGCTGCTGCGGGATGATGGCATACTTCGAAAGAACGTCTGCCCAACCCCTCGATCTCGCGTTTGAGAAGTCGCCGTAAATACGGCGGACGCTGGCTTCGCCCATTTTTGCGATCTCTTCAAACAAGCCGTCGGCGATTTTCGCCGAGGCGTTGTCGGCATCGATAAGGACGGCGAGGCGTGGGGATTTAGGCTCGGTCACCATGCAGTGCTCTCGGTTGCTTCCACCTGCAATTGTTCCTGTTGGGCTGACGCGTTCGCGGCAGCCAGAAGGTAGCAACCAGTGAGCGTGGCGTCGAATCCCATGGCCCCGAAATAGCGGAGCCGGCCCCGGGGACAGGGGCCGGCTCCTAAAACCCGGGGGGTGGGGGCCGGGGGGGTGGGGGCGCGGCCGGGCGTTGCCC
>NZ_JAIUIM010000018.1:0-141703 GCF_020165615.1 Mesorhizobium sp. BH1-1-5 | reverse complement strand
CCAGCCTCCATGCGCTGGCGATAAAACCGGACAACTCATGTGCTACCTAACCCGGACAACTCATGTGCTTACGACACGCATGGCTTGAGGTGTTGCACCCAGGCCGTCTTTGATCTATAGGACCGCCGTTCCAAGAAAACCGCCCGGCAGGGCATGCCGTGGCGGTTTCATTTGCTTTTCGGGCTTTGGTCGGCCCGAAGCGAAAAAGAAGCGCGATGGTGCGCCACCAATACGGAGTAGCAAAATGCCCAAGATGAAGACCAAATCGGCCGCCAAGAAGCGGTTCAAGATTACTGCCACCGGCAAGGTGCTGTCGGCTGCCGCCGGCAAGCGCCACGGCATGATCAAGCGTTCCAACAAGTTCATTCGCGATGCCCGCGGCACGATGGTTCTGGCTGAACCGGACGGCAAGAAGGTCATCAAGAATTTTCTGCCGAACGGCCTCTGAGCATTTCGGTTTCAGGAACAGTATTTAAGGAGATCATGACATGGCACGCGTAAAGAGAGGCGTTACCGCCCACGCCAAGCACAAGAAGGTCCTGAAAGCCGCCAAGGGCTTCTACGGCCGCCGCAAGAACACCATCCGCATCGCCAAGCAGGCGGTGGAGAAGTCGCTGCAGTACGCTTACCGCGACCGCAAGAACCGCAAGCGCTCTTTCCGCGCGCTGTGGATCCAGCGCATCAACGCAGCGACCCACGAGCACGGCCTGACTTATGGCCGCTTCATCGACGGCCTCAACAAGGCCGGCATCGAGATCGACCGCAAGGTCCTTTCGGACATGGCCATCCACGAGCCGCAGGCTTTCGCCGCGCTCGTCGCCAAGGCCAAGGTCGCGCTCGAATATCTGAAGAACACCACGCCGAATGCTTTTGAGAGCGCTGTCGCCTAAGCCAGCGCTTCCCAAGCATTTTTTAGGACTGATTTGGGGAACCCGCGCTGGCACGGCTGGCGCGGGTTTTTCTTATGCCCGATGCAACAAGAATCGTACCGCGAAACGAAAATCGTGACGCACGCTGATGACAGCCACCGATAGAAAGAATTCGCCGTGAACGCCACCGCTGGAAATCTTGAAACCCTTGAAGCTTCGCTGATGGCCGACATCGCGGCGGCTTCGGACGAGGCCGCGATCGAGGCGGTGCGCGTCTCGGCGCTGGGCAAGAAGGGCTCGGTCTCCGAAATGCTGAAGACGCTGGGCGCGATGAGCGCCGAGGAGCGCCAGGTGAAAGGTCCGGCGATCAACGGCTTGAAGAACCGAGTCACCGAAGCGCTCACCGCGCGCAAGGCGGAGCTCAAGGACGTGGCGGTCGCAGCCAGGCTCGCCGCCGAGACGGTCGACGTCACGCTGCCGGTGCGCCAGTCGCCGGCTGAGCGCGGCCGCATCCATCCGATCAGCCAGGTGATCGACGAGATCGCGGCGATCTTCGGCGATCTCGGCTTCGCCATCGCCGAAGGTCCGGATATCGAGACCGACTATTACAATTTCACCGCGCTGAACTTCCCCGAGGGACATCCGGCGCGCGAGATGCACGACACCTTCTTCTTCCAGCCGGATGAGAAGGGCGAGCGCAAGCTGCTGCGCACGCACACCTCGCCCGTGCAGATCCGCACCATGGAGAAGCAGAAGCCGCCGATCCGCATCGTCATCCCCGGCAAGACCTACCGGCAGGATTCGGACGCCACGCACTCGCCGATGTTCCATCAGGTCGAGGGGCTGGTGGTCGACAAGTCCGCGAACGTCGCCAACATGAAATGGGTGCTGGAGGAGTTCTGCAAGGCCTTCTTCGAGGTGCCGTCGGTCAAGATGCGCTTCCGGCCGTCCTTCTTCCCGTTCACCGAACCCAGCCTCGAGGTCGACATCCAGTGCGACCGCTCGCGTCCAGGCGAAGTGCGCTTCGGCGAAGGCTCCGACTGGATGGAGATCCTGGGCTGCGGCATGGTGCACCCGAATGTGCTGCGCGCCGGCGGGCTCGATCCCAACGAATACCAGGGTTTTGCCTGGGGCATGGGCATCGACCGCATCGCCATGCTGAAATACGGCATGCCGGACCTGCGCGCCTTCTTCGACGCCGATGTGCGCTGGCTGTCGCATTACGGCTTCCGGCCGCTCGACCTGCCGACGCTGTTCGGGGGCCTCTCTGCATGACGGCACCTCACACCGGCGGCTGCCGCTGCGGCGCGGTGCGGTTCGAGGCGTCAGCCGAGCCGCATCACATCAGCTATTGCCATTGCGGCGATTGCCGGCGTGCCAGCGGCGCGCCGGTGTCGGCCTTTGTCGGCTTCCTGGCCGACCAGGTCGCGCTCAACGGCAAATCGCTGAAAAGCTACCGCAACGGCCCGGTGGAGCGCTCGTTCTGCGGTATCTGCGGTTCGCCGATCGCCTATGTCGACAAGCGGCTCGACAACCAGATCTATTTCATGCTCGGCGCCATGGACATGCCGGCTTATTTCAAGCCGACGCTGCATGCCTATGTGCGTGAGCAACTGCCCTTCCTGCATATGCCGGACGATCTGCCCAGGCATCTGAAGACCAGCGTAGCCCGGCCCGATGGCGAAGGACTAGGCGGGGCATGAGCGCGTGAGCCCAATTGCCGATCCCTATGCGAACGCGGTGACCTTCCGCTTCGGCGACAGTCCCGAACTCGCCGACGAGCTGCTGGCGCTGGTGCTGACGGGCCGCAAGACCGCGACCTGTGGCGCCCTGCGCGACTATGGCGGCGCCGAGCCGGTGCCGGAGGTGGGTCGTCGCGATGTCGTGCTCGACGGACGCGGCCGGCGCGCCGCCGTCATCGAGACCGTCGAAGCCATAGTCCGGCGCTTTGACGAGGTCGACGCCGACTTTGCCCGTGACGAAGGCGAAGGCGATTTGAGCTACGCATACTGGCGCGACGCCCATCGTGCCTACTTCGAACGCAATGGCGGGTTTTCGCCTGACATGAAATTGGTTTGCGAACGCTTCAGGCTGGTCGAAGTGCTCGCTCAAGAAGATACGAAAGTGTGAAACGATGAAATTCACCCTCTCCTGGCTCAAGGATCATCTCGAAACCGACGCCTCGCTTGCGGAGGTCGTCGAGCGGCTGACCGCGATCGGCCTCGAAGTCGAACATGTCGACGACAAGGCGGGCCTGAAGCCCTTCGTCATCGCCAAGGTGCTGACGGCGGTGCAGCATCCCGACGCCGACCGGCTTCGGGTGCTGACCGTCGACATCGGCGACGGCAAGCCGCCGGTGCAGGTGGTGTGCGGCGCGCCCAACGCCCGCGCGGGCCTGATCGGCGCCTTCGCGGCGCCCGGCACCTATATTCCGGGCATCGACGTGACGCTGTCGGTCGGCAAGATCCGCGGCGTCGAAAGCCACGGCATGATGTGCTCCGAACGCGAGCTGGAAATCTCCGACGAGCATAACGGCATCATCGATTTGCCGCAGGACGCGCCGGTCGGCACCAGCTTCGCCGCCTACGCGCATCTCGACGATCCGGTCATCGAGATCAACCTGACGCCGAACCGGCCGGACGCGACCAGCGTCTACGGCATTGCGCGCGACCTCGCGGCAAGCGGTCTCGGCCGATTGACTGGCGGCGGGATCATGCCGCATGCCGGTGACGGCCTCTGCCCGGTCAAGGTCACGATCGAGGCGCCGGAGCTCTGCCCGGGCTTCGCGCTGGCGCTGGTGAAGGGCGTCAAGAACGGCCCGTCGCCGAAATGGCTGCAGCAGCGGCTGATCGCCATCGGCTTGCGTCCGATCAGCGCGCTGGTCGACATCACCAACTACGTCACCTTCGATCGCGGCCGGCCGCTGCATGTGTTCGACGCGAAGAAGGTCGCCGGCAACCTCGTGGTGCGCCGCGCCAGGGAAGGCGAGACGGTGCTGGCGCTGGACGGGCGCGAATACACGCTGACGCCCGAGATGTGCGTGATCGCCGACGACAATGGCGTCGAGTCGATCGCCGGCATCATGGGCGGCGAGCATTCCGGCTGCGACGAGAAAACCACCGACGTGCTGATCGAGTCGGCGCTCTGGGATCCGATCACCACGGCCCGTACCGGCCGCGCGCTCGGCATCATCACCGACGCGCGCTACCGCTTCGAGCGGGGCGTCGACCCGGAATTCATGGTGCCGGGCGTTGAGCTCGCGACCAAGCTGGTGCTCGACTTCTGCGGTGGCACGCCGTCGGAGATCGAGGTGGCGGGCTATGCCGGTCACAAGGCGAAAGTCGTTACCTTCCCGCTGTCGGAAGTGAAGCGGCTGACCGGCATCGAGGTGCCGAAGGCCGAGGCGCTGGACATCCTGACCCGCCTCGGCTTCGAGCCGCAGGGTTCGGGCGATGTCGTTAAGGTGAAGGTGCCGTCCTGGCGTCCGGACGTCGACGGCAAGGCCGATCTCGTCGAGGAGGTGATGCGCATCCACGGCGTCGACAACATCGCACCGCAGCCGCTCACCTCACATGACGCGGTCAACGGCAAGATCCTGACGACGCTGCAGGTTCGCACGCGGGCGGCCAAGCGCGCGCTGGCCGTGCGCGGCATGATGGAGGCCGTCACCTGGTCGTTCATCCCGGCCAAGCACGCCGAGCTCTTCGGCGGCGGCCAGACGGCGCTGAAGCTCGCCAACCCGATCGCCGCCGACATGTCCGACATGCGGCCTTCGCTGCTGCCGGGGCTGATCGCGGCCGCGCAGCGCAATGCCGACAAGGGCATCGGCGACGTGGCGCTGTTCGAGGTCTCGGGCACCTATGAGGGCGATGCCGCCGACCAGCAGCGGCGCGTGGCCGCTGGCGTCAGGCGCGGCACGGCCAAGCTCGACGGTTCGGGGCGCAGCTGGGCCGGCAATGCCGGACCGGTCGGCGTGTTCGACGCCAAGGCGGACGCGATCGCGGCGCTCGAAGCCTGCGGCGCGCCGGTCGACCGGCTGCAGATCGAGCCCGGCGGCCCGGCCTGGTATCATCCGGGACGCTCCGGCACGATCAAGCTCGGGCCGAAGACCGTGCTCGGCACCTTCGGCGAATTCCATCCGAAGACGCTGGACGGGCTCGACGTGTCGGGTCCGCTCTGCGGCTTCGAGGTTTTCGTCGACGCCGTGCCGGAGCCGAAGGCCAAGCCGACGCGCACCAAGCCAAAGCTGGAGCTTTCACCCTTCCAGGCGGTGAAGCGCGACTTCGCCTTCGTCGTCGACCGGTCGGTGGAGGCCGGCACGCTGGTACGGGCCGCCCTTACCGCCGACAAGAAGCTGGTCACCGGCGTTTCGGTGTTCGACGTCTTCGAGGGCGCGTCGCTGGGCGCTGCCAAGAAGTCGATCGCCATCGAGGTGTCGATCCAGCCGGTCGAAAAGACGCTGACCGACGAGGATTTCGAGGCGCTGGCCAAGCGCATCGTCGAGAACGTCAACAAGCAAACGGGCGGCGTGCTGCGGGCCTAACGCTTTCAGGGATTGTCGGAGCATGGCGAATCGCCCTCCAAAGAGCGATGGACCATCTCCGCTATTCCGGCCTTTCCTTCGAAGCGCAGCGCGAGGCCTTCCTCGCCATCGTCGCGGCCGACCCGCTGCTCGATGAAACACTGGCGCGTGTACGCCAGCTCGCGCTGCCGGATTGGCTGGTGGTTTCCGGCGCGCTCTACAACAGCGTGTGGAACCATCTGACCGGCAAGCCGCCTGGATACGGCATCAAGGATGTCGACCTGTTCTATTTCGACGACGCCGACCTCTCCTACGAGGCCGAGGATGCGGTGATCCGCCGGGCGGCGCAGCATTTCCAGGGATTGCCGCTCCCGGTCGAGGTGCGCAACCAGGCGCGGGTGCATCTGTGGTATCCGGTGAAGTTTGGGCAGGCGTGTCCGAGGTATGCGAGCGCCAGCGAGTCGGTGAGCTATTTTGCGTCGAAGACGCATGCTGTCGGGGTGCGGTACGGGCGGGACGGAGCTTTGGAGCTGGTGGCGCCGTTCGGGTTCGACGATGTCTTTTCGTTCCGCATCACGCCGAACCGGGTGCTGGACAATCAGCGGACGCATGAGGCGAAGGGGGCGCGAGCGCGGGAGTATTGGCCGGAGATTAGCGTGGTGGCTTGGTGATCCAAGTCCCGTCCCCAAGTAATTGACACTTGATTTATGCGGGTTTCAAGCGGACGATAGCTACCCTATGAGCAACATATCAGCACCAAGCAAATTGCAAATCTCGACCGATTCGCTCTTCTTGTTGGATGAGTCCGGTATCGCCAACGCCTATCGGATTCAACGCGGCGTATTTGAAGCGTTGCGGGCAGAGATCGTCTTCATTTTGGAAGACCGTATTGCAGCGAATTCTATAAAAATTCATACGATTGAATCTCGGGTAAAAGAACTAACATCTTTGCTCGGAAAATGCGCTCGAAAATCCACAAACGATCCATTTTCAGACTTTTTTGATATAGCTGCGGCCAGAGTAATTTGCTTATTCCGCTCAGATTTAGAGCAACTAAAGAAAATTGTGTCTGATAACTTTCATGTTATATCTATTGATGATAAAATTGAAGAAGGTGGAGACCCATTAAATTACCTGTCAGTTCATATGGCATGCAAGATGAAGCCCGAGTTTATCGGTCCTCGATATGAAAAAATATTGGATAAGACTTTTGAAATTCAACTACGAACATTGTGCATGCACTGTTGGGCGGCAGTATCACATTACGTTGACTACAAGGGTGACTGGGATGTGCCAGCTAATTTAAAAATGGCATTAAGCGCACTAAGTGGCCTCTTCTATGTTGCTGACAACGAATTTGAGCAATTTAACGCAGCTATGATAGCATCAAAAAGGTCTGCGGAGGAAACCCCCCTCGCTGAGAGGCAAGTGCAAGACATAAATTTTGACACGGTGTCCGCGCTTCTGCGCAGGCAATTTCCTGACCGCAAGACAGCACAGGCAAGTCAAATTTCGGAATTTGTCCAAGAGATTAAAAGCGCCGGTTACCGCTCCTTGGAGCAATTGGAGAGTGATCTTAATACGGGCGCGAGCTATCCGATGGAATACGAAAAGAAACATAAAAAAGGAGAGTTGTTCTTTATTGATGTAGGTGCTGCACGTCACAGCTTGGAGTCCATTTCCAGCGCGTTTGCGGAAGTCTTTCGGAAAAAGAACGAAGAGACGTCCCGAGCCTCAAACCGGCGAAAAGGTTGATCGCAGTCACCTCAATATACTTTTTCGAACCTATACGTCACAGTGCGATTTATAATCCTATATTTATCTTTGGCGATCACCGGCTTCGATCTTGCGGTTGCAACCAAATGAGTGCATCTGGCTGAGCACTTCACCTAAATACGCTTTCGTAGCCGCCTCGGATTTGCCCCTCCAGCAGTTAGAAACTTAGAGAGGGGCGTCAAAGCGCCCTTCTCTGTTTCCCCACCGACTTCGGTTCACCCATTGACCAGCGCCAGCAGTTCCTCGGTATAGCTCTTGCCGACCACCTTGTCGGGCGACAGCGCGTCGCCGATCGCCGCCACCTCCGCAGCGCTGAGCTCAATCCCGGCCGCCGCCGTGTTCTGCTCAAGGTGGCGTATCTTACGCGCACCCGGGATCGGCACGATGAAATTGCCCTGGTGCAGCACCCAGGCGAGCGCCAGCTGCGCCGACGTGACACCCTTCTCTGCCGCCATCTTCTCCAGCACCGCGATGACGGCGTTGTTGGCTTCCATCGCCTCGGCTTGGAAGCGCGGCAGTGTTCGGCGCCAGTCGTCGGCGCCGAGCGCGTCCGGCTTGCCGATCGTGCCGGTGAGCAGGCCGCGGCCGAGCGGGCTGTAGGGCACGAAGCCGATGCCAAGCTCGCGGCAGACGGCGAATATCTCGTCCTCCGGATCGCGGCTCCACAGCGAATATTCGCTCTGCACGGCGGCGATCGGGTGCACGGCATGCGCCCGGCGCAGCGTCGCGCCGCTCACTTCCGACAGGCCCAGCGCCCGCACCTTGCCCTCGCGCACCAGCTCGGCCATGGCGCCGACCGTGTCTTCGATCGGCACGTTCGGGTCGACGCGGTGCTGGTAGTAGAGGTCGATGACATCGGTATCGAGCCGCTTCAGCGAGGCTTCGGCCACCGCCTTGACGTGTTCGGGGCGACTGTCGACGCCGGCCATACGGTCGATGCCCGTGCCTTCGTCCAAAATCTTGAAGCCGAATTTGGTGGCGATAGTGACCTTGTCGCGCACCGGCTTCAGCGCCTTGCCGAGCAGGATCTCGTTCTCGAACGGCCCATAGACCTCGGCCGTATCGAAGAAGGTGACGCCGATCTCGACGGCGCGGCGCAGCGTGGCGATCGCCTCGGCCTCCGACTGGCCGCCATAGGCGAAGCTCATGCCCATGCAGCCGAGGCCGACGGGGAAGACTTCGAGTTCAGTTCCGAGTTTGCGGGTTTGCATGGCGCATCTCCTTGTTTGCGATGGCGATGAGATAGTGCCTTGCAATGCGTTCGATAATTCTGTCTCTTTTGCACGGCTTGCTCTATAAAATAGAACAATGAACCGCACCAACCTCTCGCAGCTCGCCGTGCTTGCAACCGTCGCCCAATGCGCCAGCTTTCGCGGCGCGGCGCGCGAGCTTGGCATCGCGCCCTCAGCGGTGAGCCACGCGGTGTCGAGCCTGGAGGCGCGGCTCGGCGTGCGGTTGCTGGCACGCAGCACGCGCAGCGTCGCGCCGACCGAGGAGGGCGCGCAATTGCTGGAGCGCCTGCGGCCGGCGCTGTCCGAGATCGACCTGGCGCTGGAAACAGCGGTCGAGGCGCGCGACCGGCCAGCCGGCAATCTGCGGCTGACGGTGCCGCGCACGGCTGCGCATCTGACGCTGACGCCACGGCTCGGCGCCTTTGCCGCCGCCTATCCCGACATCGTGCTGGAGATCGTCATCGAGGACCGCTTCACCGACGTGGTCGAAGGCGGTTTCGACGCCGGCGTGCGGCTCGGCGAAAGCCTGCAGCGCGACATGATCGCGGTGCGCATCGGGCCCGATCTTCGCGGCGCCGTCGTCGGCGCGCCGTCCTATTTCGAGGCGATGCCGAAGCCGCGCCATCCGCGCGAACTGGCGGACCATCGCTGCATCCGCTTCCGTTTCTCCAGCGGCGTCCTCTACCGCTGGGAATTCGAGAAGGACGGCGAGGAAATCGAGATTGCCGCGCAAGGGCCGCTGATCCTCGACGAGGATCACCTGATCGCCCAGGCGGCTGTCGACGGCGCCGGGCTCGCCTTCGTCTTCGAGCCCTATGTGCGGGCGCCGCTCGCCGACGGAAGGCTGGTCCGCGTACTGGAGGACTGGTGCCCGTCCTTCGACGGTTTCTTCGTCTATTATCCGAGCCGCCGGCAAATGCGGCCGGCGCTGCGAGCGTTCGTGGATTTCTTCAAGGTGAGCGGGTAGGTCGTCCCCGCGAAAAGTACAATTGCATATGGCAGCGTTGGCCCCCTCTCCGTCCGCTGCGCGGCCACCTCTCCCCCATTTCATCGGGGCGAGGAAACGCCAACCGCCGACGTCGCGACCTTCGCAAGTTTAGGTTCCTCGCCCCACGAAGTGGCGAGAGGTGGCTCGGCAAAGCCGAGACGAAGAGGGGAGCGCCCTATTGCCCGCCTTCAGGCTAAGGCGGAAGAAAGCCGGCGCCAGCTTCGTTCGCCTTCCATGCAATCCCTCACCAACACCTCCGCCCGCTATGGCTGGGCGATGATCATCCTCCACTGGCTGATCGGCATCGTCTTCATCGGCCAGTTCGCGCTCGGCTTCGTCATGGTGCGCACGACAAGCCAGCGGGCGTCCTTCGAGCTGATCCAGTCGCACAAATCCTTCGGCTTCCTGCTGCTGGGACTGATCATCCTGCGCGTCGCCTGGCGGCTTCGCAACGCGGCGCCGGCCCTGCCGGCATCGGTCGGCACATTGGAGCGCAGGACGGCGCCGCTGGCGCATTTCGCGCTCTATGTTTTCCAGATCGCGCTGCCGCTGTCCGGTTGGGCGCTGGTCTCGGTCTCGACGCTGGAGATTCCGACCATGCCGTTCGACCTGTTCGTGATGCCCAACCTGCCACTGGCCGAATCCGATGCGGCGGAAAGCTTCTGGTCGGCGGCGCATTGGTACCTCGCCTATGCCGGCATCGCGCTGGTGGCGCTGCACATCGCGGCGGCGCTGCGCCATCATTTCCTGCTGCGCGACAGCGTGCTGACGCGCATGATCACACCTTCGTCAGGCAGGGAATAGAACCGCGCCATCATTCGTTGGTGGGGCGAGAACGCAGAAGAAGCGTATCTGCGGAAGGAAGAAACCCATGAACGCGCGCATCCTCGCATTGGCGGCCTTTGCCGCTTGCCTTGCCGTGCCTGCCATTGCCGCGGTGGCGCTCAGCGACGCCGCCGGCAGCTACACGATCAGCCCGTCGGGCTCGTCGATCCGCTTCACCATCGGCAAGGCCGGCGGCGGTGGCTTCGACGGCGCCTTCGGCCGCTTCAAGGGCACGATCCGCATCGACAATGGCGATGTCGGCCGCTCCAAGGTCGACCTCACCATCTATCCCGAAAGCGTCGGCACGGGCCAAGGCCGCATCGACGCCTTCCTGCGCTCCGACGCGGTGTTCGACGCCGCCAACAATCCGGAAATCCAGTTCCGCTCGACCAGCGTGACCCGCACCGGCGACGCGACGGCGCTGGTGACCGGCAGGCTGACGGCGCGCGGCAAGACGTTTCCAGAAAAATTCACGGCCGAGCTCGGCGGATTGAAGGGCGGGACCATCAGGTTCCACGTCACCGGCAAGGTGCTCAGGTCGCGCTACGGCATGGATGTCGGCACGCCGCTCTATTCCAATATCGTCGATTTCGACATGACGCTGATGGGCAAGAGGGGCTGAGCACGACCTAGTTTCCTCGCCCCCGCGAAGGCGGGGGAGAGGTGGCTCGGGCGAAGCCCGAGACGGAGCGGGGACGCCCTCCGCGACGGCAGAGCCCTTTGATATCGAAGTGGTCGGCGAGCCCTATAAAGTGCCCCGCTCCGGCAGCTCGCGCTCTACGAAGGCCCCTCTCCGTCCCGGCTTTGCCGGGCCACCTCTCCCCACTGCGTGGGGCGAGGAACGGAGCTTCCCGCATTGGCTTTTCCCTCGATTTCGGGCAAACCTCGTTGCCTGTAAACCGACATGGAGAAGCGTGATGTTCCGATGGGGTGTTCTGTCGACGGCGAAGATCGGCCGCGAGCAGCTTTTGCCGGCAATCGTGGATTCGGAGAACGGCGTCTTGTCGGCGATCGCCAGCCGCGACCTGGCGAAGGCCAAGGCGCTGGGTGAGCGTTTCGGCGCCCGCCATGCTTTCGGCTCCTATGAGGAACTGCTTGCCTCCAAGGAGGTCGACGGCGTCTACATCCCGTTGCCGACCTCGCGGCATGTCGAATGGACGGCCAAGGCGATCGAAGCCGGGAAACATGTGCTAGTGGAAAAGCCGCTGGCGCTCGACGCCAAGGACATCCCGCCGCTGATCAAGCTGCGCGACCAAAAGAAGGTGCAGGTCTGCGAAGCCTTCATGGTCGTCTACCATCCGCAGTGGATCAAGGTGCGCGACCTCATCGCCGGCGGCGCCATCGGCCGGCTGCGTCACGTGCAGGGTGCGTTCTCCTATTACAATGTCGATCCCAAGAACATGCGCAACCAGCTCGATCTCGGCGGCGGCGCGCTGCCCGACATCGGCGTCTATCCGACGGTGTCGACGCGCTTTTCGACCGGCAAGGAGCCGCTTCGCGTGCAGGCGACGATCGAGCGCGACAAGACATTCGGCACCGACATCTATTCCTCGATCCGCGCCGATTTCGGCGATTTCGAGCTGTCCTTCTATCTGTCGACGCAGATGGCGGCGCGGCAGGTGATGGTGTTCCACGGCGAGAAAGGCTTCATCGAGGTCTTCGGCCCCTTCAATGCCGGGCTCTACGAGCACCACCGCATCGAACTGCACAACCAGAACCACACCGAAGCGCAGGTGTTCCGCTTCCCCGGCACGCAGCAGTATCGGCTGGAATGCGAGGCCTTCGTACGCGCGGCACAGGGCGGCAAGGACCGCGTCTTCACGCTGGAGGAATCGGTGCTGAACCAGAAGGTCATCGACGCCATCTTCCGCGCCGGCGAAAAGGACGGCTGGGACAACGTCTGAGACGTCGCAATAGGCTGCCGGCTAACTTCTGGGAGGAAACCATGGCTGACGCGGACACGATCATTGTCGGCGCGGGGCTGGCGGGCCTCGTCGCCGCGGCCGAGCTGACCGACGCCGGCAGGAAGGTCATCATCGTCGACCAGGAGCCGGAGCAATCGCTGGGCGGCCAGGCTTTCTGGTCGTTCGGCGGATTGTTCCTGGTCGATTCGCCGGAGCAGCGGCGAATGCGCATCCGCGATTCGCACGACCTCGCGCTCGAGGACTGGATGGGCACGGCCGCCTTCGACCGTCCGGAGGATTTCTGGCCGCGCAAATGGGCCGAGGCGTATGTCGGCTTCGCCGCCGGAGAGAAGCGCTCCTGGCTGATCGAGCGCGGCTTGAAATTCTTCCCCGTCGTCGGCTGGGCCGAGCGCGGCGGCGGCAATGCGACCGGCCACGGCAATTCGGTACCGCGTTTCCACATCACCTGGGGCACCGGGCCCGGCGTGCTGGAGCCGTTCGCGCTGCGCGTGCGCGAGGCGCAAAAGCGCGGGCTGGTCGAGTTCAGGTTCCGCCACCGGGTCAACGAGATCACCCGCACCGGCAATACGGTGACGGGCGTGCGCGGCGATGTGCTGGAGCCGAGCAGCGCCGAGCGCGGCCGCAAGAGCTCGCGCGCAGTGACCGGCGAGTTCGAGCTTCACGCGCAGGCGGTGATCGTGGCTTCCGGGGGCATCGGCGGCAATCACGAGCTGGTGCGCCAGAACTGGCCGCAGCGCCTGGGCGCGCCACCCAAGCGGATGATCACCGGCGTTCCCGATCACGTCGATGGCCGCATGCTGGCGATCACCGAGGCGGCTGGGGGCTCGATCATCAACCGCGACCGGATGTGGCACTATGTCGAGGGGATAAAAAACTGGGCGCCGGTCTGGACCGAGCATGCGATCCGCATCCTGCCGGGCCCGTCCTCGTTGTGGCTCGACGCGCGCGGCAAAAGGCTGCCGGTGCCGCTCTATCCGGGCTTCGACACTCTAGCCACGCTCAGCCACATCATGAGCACCGGCTTCGACTATTCCTGGTTCATCCTGACCAGGAAGATCATCCAGAAGGAGTTCGCCCTGTCGGGCTCGGAGCAGAACCCCGATCTGACGGGCAAAAGCTGGCGGCAGGTGCTGGGCCGCGCGACATCGGGCATTCCCGGTCCCGTGAAGGCCTTCATGGAAAAGGGCGAGGACTTCATCGTCGAAGCCGATCTTTCGAAGCTGGTGGCGCGCATGAACGCGCTGGCCGGCGGCGAGCCGCTGCTGGAGGTGGCCCAGGTCGAGCGCGAGATCCACGCCCGCGACATGCAGCTCGACAATCCGTTCTCCAAGGATGCGCAGATCACGGCGCTGCGCGGCGCCCGCGCCTATCTCGGCGACAAGCTGATCCGTACCGCCAAGCCGCACAAGATGCTCGACCCGGCGAACGGCCCGCTGATCGCGGTGCGCCTCAACATCCTCACCCGTAAGACGCTGGGCGGCCTGCAGACCGACCTCGACAGTCGCGTGCTCGATGCTGGCGGCCAGCCGGTGCCGGGACTCTACGCGGTCGGCGAGGCGGCTGGCTTCGGCGGCGGCGGCGTGCATGGCTACGCGGCGCTGGAAGGCACCTTCCTCGGCGGCTGCATCTTTTCGGGGCGCAGCGCGGGGCGGGCGGCGGCGGCCACGATTGCGTGAACGGAAGGCACGGGTGATCGCCGGTTCAGCGACAACGCTGTAGGCTTTTTCGGCCAATCGTTATCGACCGAAACTCCAATCACAACGGGAGTAGCATGCGCATCATCGTCTATGGCATCGGCGCGGTCGGTGGCGCCATCGCGGCCCAGCTGAGTTTTTCCGGAAATGACGTCATCGGCATTGCCCGCGGCCGTCAGCTCGACGCCATTCGCGCCTCCGGGCTGACGCTTTCCACCCCGCAAGGCACCAAGACCGCGCGCTTCCCCGTCCATGCCGACCCGGCGGAGATTTCCTTCAGGGGCGACGATGTCGTGCTCCTGACGATGAAGACCCCCGATACACTCGGCGCGCTGCAGCGGCTCAAAGCCGCCGGTGCAGCGGCGCAGCCCGTATTCTGCTTCCAGAACGGCGTTGCCAATGAGCCGCTCGCGTTGCGCTTCTTCGCCAATGTCTATGGCGCGACAGTGATGCTGCCTTCCGACTACGAGACGCCAGGCGAGGTCACCGCCTATTTCGGGCCCAAGATCGGCGCCTTCGATATCGGCCGCTATCCTTCAGGAATCGACGACTCTGTCGAGAAACTGTGCGGGGTTCTCAGCGCGTCCGGTTTCATAGTCGATCCCAGGGACAATGTGATGAGCAGCAAATATCGCAAGCTGCTGGCCAACCTTCGAAACATCATTGACGCGGCGCTCGGGGAGGTTGGTTTGCAGCGGAAATGGCATGCGAAGGCACGGGCCGAAGCCGAGGCGGTGATGAGCGCGGCCGGGATCGACTGGGACAAAACCGACGCCATGGCCCGCGAACAACTGACCATCACTACAGTCCCGGGCCGGGTGCGTGTCGGGTCATCGACGCTGCAGAGCATCGTGCGCGGAACCGGCTCGCTTGAAACGGACTTTCTCAACGGCGAGATCGTCCTTCTCGGGCGACTGCACGGCATAGCCACGCCCGTCAACTCTGCTCTGTGCAAACTGTCGATCGAGCTCGCCAGCGGCCGGATGCGACCGCAGTCGGCCGGCGACGACACGATCGTCTCCATGATCGGCTGATCGCCGGAGGCGATCAAAAGTAGGACCCGGCCTGAGAATCCTTTCTGGCCTGCGGAACGTCTTCCTCCTGCACCCACAAACAGGAGACGACCATGACCTACAATCTCATCCGCTACGGCGTGAAGGACGCCAGCATCGCCGAGAACCGGGCACTGGTGGCAAAAGTGTTCGAGGCGCTGGACGAAACGCAGCCGCAAACCCTGCGCTATCTGGTGCTCGAACTGGAGAATGGCGAATTCGTGCATCTCGTCGGCTACGACAAGGACAGCTCGGCGCTGACCGAGATCGACGCGTTCAAGGCGTTCGGCGCCAATCATGCCGAACGGCGCTCGACACCGCTTGCCAGGGCGCCGGCGAAGATCGTCGGCAACTATCGTATGCTGGCCAAGGCCGATGAAGCCGTGCCGGCCTGACCTGGGCCGGGTATGGCGACAGGCATCGGCGAGGCGAGAAAAGGGACGATGAGCTCAGCAGGGTTCGACCGCGCGGAACTTGGAGCCATGCTCGTCGGCCTGCGGCCGAAGCTGCACCGCTATGCGGCGCGCATGGCCGGCTCGGCGATCGAGGGTGAGGACATCGTGCAGGAAACGGTGGTGAAGGCGCTTGCCGCATATGACGGCGGCGCTCTCGTCGAACGCCCCGAGCAGTGGCTGTTCCGCATCGCCCACAATGCGGCGCAGGATCATCTGCGCCGCAGCCAGCGGGAGCGCTCCCGCATCACCGAGGCCGACATGACGATGATTGAGGACCTCTCGGCCAGCGCCGAGACAAGGCTCGCGGCCGCGGCGAGCCTGCGCAGCTTCATGCGGCTGACGCCGGCGCAACGCAGCGCCGTGATCCTGGTCGACGTGCTCGGCCTCAGCCTGCAGGAGACCTGCGAGGTGACGGGCGCGACTTTAGCCGCCACCAAGGCAGCGCTGCATCGCGGCCGGACGGAACTGAAGGCGATGGCGGCGTTGCCGGAGGACATGGCCATGCCGAAGCTCGACCCGGAGGAGGAGCGCCGGCTGCGCCGCTATGTCGACCTGTTCAACGCGCGCGATTTCGGCGGGGTCAGGAGGCTGATCGCCGAGGATGTCCAGGTCGACGTCGTCAATCGCGCCCGCCTCAACGGCAAGAAGGAAGCCTCGACCTATTTCGGCAATTACGACCGCCTCGGCGACTGGGCGCTGTCGCTCGCCTTCGTCGATGGCCAGCCGGCGATCCTGATCCGCGACCCACAGGCGGACGATACCGTGCGCGGCTTCGTGCTGGTCGACTGGCGCGGCGAAGAGGTCGTGCGCATCCGCGATTTCCGCCACGCGCCTTATTGCGTCGTGGACGCCGATATCCTCCCGGTTCCCAGCGAGCGGGCATGACGCCGAGACCGCGTTAAGACCGCTTCCCTGTTCTCACTCACCGCGCCGAGTTTCCTCCAGCCATCGACGCGGCTATAAATCCCTGTCGGACAGGCATTGGAATGGGCACTCACGTCGTGACACAGGCTGATCTCGATACGCACGGCATACCGGCGCGGCTCTTGGCGGCGCTTATCGCGCTGGCGGCCTGGATCGGGATCGCGTGCATTTTCACGCGCTCGCCGATGGGCCGGCGTCGTGGCCCGCCGTGCTTTGGCGGCTGCTCGGCTATTTCACGATCACCACCAATCTTCTGGTCGCGGTCGCGTTCACCGGCGTCGCGATGAAGGCGCGGTTCGCGACGCCATGGCTGCTCGGCGCGACCCTCCTCAACATCGCGCTCGTCGGCGTCGTCTATGCGCTGCTGCTGCAGGGCCTGAAGGAGCTGACCGGCGGCTCGCAGCTCGCCAACGTCCTGCTTCACAAGGTGACGCCGGCACTGACGATCGTTTTCTGGCTAATTTTCGTCCCCAAGGGCACGCTGACCCGCCAGGCGCCGCTTCTGTGGGCGCTCTATCCGCTCTTCTATCTCGTCTACGCCCTGGTTCGCGGGTCTTTCGAAGGGCGTTATCCCTATCCATTCATCGACGTCGCCCAGATCGGCTGGGCGCAGACCCTTGTAGGCAGCGCCCTGATCGCGCTCGGCTTCGTCGTTGCCGGGGAAGCGCTGGTCTGGCTCGACCGGCGGCTCGGTGGAGCAGGGAAACCTTAGCGAATCGCCCATGGCTCTTTGTTCCGACGCAAGTGCGGACGGAGGCTACGGCGAGGTCGCCGAGCCCAACCGCCACACTTTTCTGGAACGGCTCTAGTGGCACTGCACGGGATTTTGACCGGCCGGCTCTGTTTGCATTGGCAGGTGGCATGCGTTGGCGATTGGCCGAAACGCCCGTCGCGATCGTCATTCCAGGGCGGAGCAGGAGCGAAGCTCCGTCGCGAAGACCCTAGAATTCTGCACCGTGGCGGCGCTTTCAAGTCACGGAATGGTTCCTTGGGTTCTGCGCCGCGTCGCTTCGCTCCTTGCTTCGCCCGTGGATGACGAAGCGATGGGCGTTTCGGCCAATCTCCCGCGAAGCAGGCGCCTGCAGTCTCCGATCCGCCAGGGTCTGGAGCGGCTCGGCTACTCCGTGAAACGACGAGCCGCTCCGCACAGGCTCGGCGCGATAGCCGCGCCTTGACGGCCTTTTCTCCGCCTCTACTGTCGCGGCTGTGTCAACGAGAGCCGCGCAATGAACACGACGCCCGTCAGCGTTCAAAGTCTCCACCATCATTTGAAGCGCATGAGCGGCCGCGACCCGCATGAGGAGCATCGCGTCGCCACGCCGCTCGAGCTGCTCTTCGACCTGACTTTCGTCACCGCTTTCGGCCTTGCCTCGTCGCAGCTGGCGCATGCCCTGGCCGAGGGCCATTATGCGGTCGGCCTGCTCGGCTTCGGCTTCGCGGGCTTCGCCATCTGCTGGGCCTGGATCAATTTCTCCTGGTTCTCCTCGGCCTATGATACCGACGACTGGGTCTTCCGTCTCATCACCATGGTGCAGATGATCGGCGTGCTGGTGCTGGCCATCGGCCTGCCGCGCATGTTCGCCTCGATCGAGCATGGCGAGCATCTCGACAATTCCATCATGGTGCTGGGCTACGTCATCATGCGCGTCGCCATGATCGTCCAGTGGCTGCGCGCGGCCAGGCAGGATCCCGCGCGGCGCGGTATCTGCCTCACCTATGTCACAGCCATCGCCATCGCGCAGATCGGCTGGGTGGTGCAGATCCTGGTCGATTTCTCGGTGGTGACCAGCCTGGTCTTCGGCGCGATTCTGCTGCTGATCGAGCTCTCCGGGCCGGTGATCGCCGAACGCAGGGATGGCGGCACGCCCTGGCAGGCGCATCACATGGCCGAACGCTACAGCCTGTTCGCCATCATCGCTCTGGGCGAAGGCGTTGTCGGCACGCTCGCCTCGCTGTCGGCCGTGGTCGAGGAGCAGGGCTGGAACCTCGATGCAGCTCTTGTCGGCGTCGCCGGCACCGGCCTCACCTTCGGCATGTGGTGGTGCTACTACATGCTGCCTTCGGGACCGGTCCTGCACGCGCACCGCGAGCGCTCATTCGTCTGGGGCTATGGCCAGATGCTGATCGTGGCCGCGATCGTCGCCACCGGCGCGGGCCTGCATGTCGCAGCCTATTTCATCGAGCACAAGGCCCATATCGGGCCGCTTGCGGTTTTGCTCTCGGCCGCGATCCCGCTCGCCATTTTCCTCGGCGGGATCTACGCGCTCTACTATTATCTCGTGCAGCGCTTCGACCCGTTCCACATCTGGCTGCTGCTGGCCACGGCGGCGGTCGCAGCGCTTGCCGTTATCGCCGCCATTGCCGGCGTCGACATGGCGGTCTGCCTGATCATCCTGACGCTGGCGCCGGCGGTCACCGTCGTCGGTTATGAAATCCACAGTCACCGCCACCAGGCGGAATCGCTCGCCATCGACGAGCGGCACACGCTGCACTGAGGATTTCAGGCTGGTTAGATGCCTTCGACCAGCACGATCTCGCCATCGGCGACTTTCTGGCGGATGGCGACGGCGCGCTGGTATTCCGGCGAGTGGTAGCAGTCATGCGCCGCCGCAAGCGAATCGAACTCGATGATCACGTTGCGGGCGCGGCCCGGCCCTTCGGCCTTTTCATGCTCGCCGCCGCGCGCCAGGAACTTCGCGCCGAAACGGTCGAAAGCGAGCTTGGCGGCGGCGACATAGTCCTTGTAGCCCTCGGCGTCGCGCACATCGACCCGGGCGATCCAATATCCCTTCGGCATTCCTTTTTCTCCTGTTTGCGTCGCCTAGCGAGGACCAGCTCGGAAAGTCGCCCCGGTGAGGCAGCTGGTGGTGTTTTCGAGAACCGGAGCGGAGCGTACTTAAAGTACGTGAGCGGCGTATGACCCCGAAAATCGAAATCGATTTTCGGAAAGGATCATACGCAAATCAAAAAAGCTACAGCGTCCTAAGGACGCGCGGCGCTGTAGAAGCGCAGAAAACGCCGCCGGATGACCGCCGGAGTAGAGTTTCGGAACTGGTCCTCAGGCGGATTGCATTTCGGCGAGTATCGCCTCGGCTGCCGCGCGCCGGTCGGGCGCGGCGACGATCGGCCGGCCGACGACGAGATGGCTGGAGCCGTTGCGGATCGCCTGCGCCGGCGTCACCACGCGTTTCTGGTCGCCATGGTCGCTGCCCGATGGCCGGATGCCGGGCGTCACCACCGCCAGGTCGGGGCCGACGATGCGGCGCACCGCTTCCGCTTCCTCCGCCGAGCAGACGATGCCGCCCATGCCGGCATGCAGTGCCTGTTCGGAGCGCCTGAGCACCAGCGTGTGCGGGTCGTATTCATAGCCGGCGTCGATCACATCCTGCTCGTCCATCGAGGTCAGCACCGTCACCCCGAGCAGGCACAGATCGCTGCCCTTGGCTGCCTCGACCGCCGCTTTCATGGCCCTGGGGTAGGCATGCAGCGTCAGCATCGTCATGCCCATCTTGACGATGTTCTCGACGCCCTTGGCCACCGTGTTGTCGATGTCGAGCAGCTTCATGTCGAGGAACACTTTCGTGCCGCCGCTGGTGAGCTCGCGCGCGAAGTCCAGTCCGCCGGCGAAGGCGAGCTGATAGCCGATCTTATAGAAGGAAACCGCACCCTCGAGCTCGCGCACCGCTCTCTCGGCCTCCTTCAGCGTCGGCAGGTCCAGCCCGACGATCAGCCTGTCCCGCATCGTGTCGGCCCCCGCGAAATGGATCATGCCTCGATCCGGGTCGACAGCATGCGCGAGGTTTCGATCAGTGTACGGCATAGGCGCTCCATCGATTGGTGTAGTCTGGCGTCCCTGAATTGTCCGTCCTCGGCGAAGGCTTCGCCGGCTTCGGAAACCGAGCATTCCGGCGTGATCACCTCCATCTGGCAGCGCACCAGCACCGCGCGCAGATGGTTGATGCAGCGTATGCCGGCGAACTTGCCCTCGGAGGACGAGCAGAGCCCCACCGGCTTGCCGGCAAGCGGCCTGAACGCGCGGCTGCCGTCGCGCCGTATCCGGCTCACCCAGTCGATCGCGTTCTTGAGCAGCGGCGGGATCGAGCCGTTATATTCGGGGGTCGCGATCAGCAGCCCGTCATGCGCCGCGATCTGGCGGCCGAGCTTGATGCCGTTCTCGGGAATGCCTTTTTCCGTTTCCAGGTCCTCGTCCATGATCGGCAGCGGATAATCGCCGAGCGAGATGCGCGTCACCTCCGCGCCCTGCATGGCCAGTTCCTTCTGCGCCACATCGGCGGTCCGGCCGCTATAGGCGCCGGACCGGACCGAGCCGGCGAAGACGAGGATTCGTGGGATCACTGCCATTGGCCACCCTTGTTCGGGGACAGGTACAGCCAAGGAGCATTCAAATCAACGATCGGGTGTCAGAAAACGTTCGAGGGATCGGTCGCGGCCTGCGAACTTCGTCATCCTCGGGTCTGCGCGCGTCGCTACGCTCCTTGCTCCGCCCGTGGATGACAAACGGATGGGCGTTTAGGCTAATCACCAAGGACGGCTGCTACCACCGACTAGGGTCGAATACTTTCGCAGTTAGAACCTAATGCGCCGGCCGGCGATAAATCCACAGCTGCGTCGGCGGGATGTTGCGGATGATGAAATCGAAATGCTTGACCGTGTAATTGCCGCGGCCGGGCGGGATCGGCGACAGCGGGCCATAGGTCAGCTGCACGATCGGCCGGCCATGCGGGATGCGGTCGAGCAGGCTTTCGATATAGGCGATGCGCTGGGCGACAGGGAAATTGAGCAGCGGCACGCCGGAAACGACCGAATCGAACACCATGTCGCGCTTGTCGCCGAGCGTGGCGTTGAGATTGAAGGCGTCGCCCTCGATCACGTTGACGCCGGGATAGAGCCGGCGCAGATGGCGCACGAAGTCGGTCGAATATTCGACCGCGTAGAGATTCTCGGGCTTCACGCCCTGGGCGAGGATGGCGCGGGTGATGACGCCGGTGCCGGGCCCGACTTCCAATACCGGCAGGCCCGATCTCGGATTGACGATCGAGGCCATCTTGCGGGCGGTGATGGAACTGGTGGGAACGATCGAGCCGACCGTTTTCGGCTTGTCGATCCAGCCTTTGAAGAACTTGAGCTCGTCGTCGAATTTTTCGGCCAGCGCTTTGCGCAACCCGGGACTACGTGCCATGCGAGCTCTCCTCAATGCTCAGCCCCCGATCCGCTACTTAGCAGTTGGGTGGGACAAGGCAAGGCGTCATCTGGCATAAGGTGTTGATGACGCTTGGGAAGCGGCTGCTCTTTGTTGGAGCATGATCTTTTCCGAAAACCGGCAACCACTTTTCGGGATCATGCTCTAGCGATGCCGACAATCCTGTGATCAGCTTTCGCCGAACGACTCGAAGAAGTCTTTCATGCGCGCGAAAAACCCGCTCGACTGGGGCGAGTTGTCCTTGGACGAGAGCTGCTCGAACTCCTCCAGCAATTCACGCTGGCGGCGCGTCAGGTTCTGCGGTGTCTCGACCGCCGTCTGGATGTAGAGGTCGCCGACATTGGGCTGGCGCAGCACCGGCATGCCCTTGCCCTTCAAGCGGAACTGGCGGCCGTTCTGGGTGCCCTCCGTCACCTTGACCTTGGTCTGGGTGCCATCGAGCGTGGTGACCTCGAAGGAGCCGCCAAGGGCGGCCGTCGTCATCGAGATCGGCACTTTGCAATAGAGATCGGCGCCGTCGCGCTGGAAGAATTCGTGCGGCTTCACTGCCAGGAAGATGTAGAGGTCGCCCGAGGGTCCGCCGCGCAGGCCGGCCTCGCCCTCATTGGCCAGCCGGATACGGGTGCCGTCCTCGATGCCGGCCGGGATGTTGACCGACAGCGAGCGCTCCTCGGTGACGCGGCCCTGTCCAGCACATTTCGGGCAGGGGTCCTTGATCGTCTGGCCGCGGCCCTGGCATTGCGGGCAGGTGCGTTCGATCGAGAAGAAGCCTTGCGTGGCGCGCACCTTGCCGTGGCCGTGGCACATGGCGCAGGTCACCGGCTGCGTGCCGGGCTTGGCGCCGCTGCCCGAGCATTCCGAGCACGAGATCGAAGCCGGCACGCGGATTTGCGCGGTCTTGCCGGCAAAGGCTTCTTCCAGCGTGATTTCCATGTTGTAGCGCAGGTCGGCGCCGCGTTCGCGACCGCCGGAGGAACGGCGCTGCCGGCCGCCCATCATGTCGCCGAAAATATCCTCGAAGATGTCGGCGAAGCCGCCGGCGCCGAAACCATGCGCTGCGCCGTTCATGCCGCCCTGCTCGAAGGCGGCATGGCCGAAGCGGTCATAGGCGGCGCGCTTCTGCGGGTCCTTCAGCGTCTCGTAGGCTTCGTTGATTTCCTTGAACTTGTGCTCGCAGGCACCGTCGCCGGGGTTGCGGTCGGGATGGAACTGCATGGCGAGCTTACGGAAAGCGCTCTTGAGTTCCTTGTCGTCGGCGCCTTTTTGCACGCCCAGCGTTTCGTAGAAATCAGCTTTCATTTTTTCCCGCTGTCCGGATGCTCAATGTCTTCAAGCATTGTTGGCGACGTTTGCCGGCATGGTCTTGGATTTAGGAGCGATGTTTCCCGGATGCTAGTGCCAAGCCAGGCCCGCTCCAGGTTTTTCCTTCACATTTTCAAGCAGGCCCGCACTTTTTCAGGCAGGGTTGCAAAAAAGCCCGGCCTTTCGCCGGGCTTTTGCACCTATTTCGCCGTCAGCCGGCTCAGGCCGACTTCTTCTTGTCGTCGTCTTCGTCGATTTCCTCGAAGTCGGCGTCGACCACGTCCGAATCCTTGGCGGCATCCGCCTTGGCGTCGGCTTCGGCCGCTTCCTTCTGCGAGGCCTCGTACATGGCCTGGCCGAGCTTCATCGACGCTTCGGCGAGCGACTGCGACTTGGCCTCGATATCGGCAGGGTCGTCGCCCTCGGCCGCGGCCTTCAGCGCGGCGATGGCATCGGAGATCGCGGTGCGGTCGGCCTCCGAGACCTTGTCGCCATAGTCCTTGAGCGACTTCTCGGACGAATGCACCAGCGCTTCGGCCTGGTTGCGGGCCTCGACGAGGGCGCGGCGCTTCTTGTCCGCATCGGCGTTGGCCTCGGCGTCCTTCACCATCTTCTCGATGTCGGCGTCGGACAGGCCGCCCGAAGCCTGGATGCGGATCTGGTGCTCCTTGCCGGTGCCCTTGTCCTTGGCCGAGACGTTGACGATGCCGTTGGCGTCGATGTCGAAGGTGACCTCGATCTGCGGCACGCCGCGCGGCGCCGGCGGGATACCGACCAGGTCGAACTGGCCGAGCATCTTGTTGTCGGCCGCCATTTCACGCTCGCCCTGGAAGACGCGGATCGTCACCGCGCTCTGCGAATCCTCGGCGGTCGAGAAGGTCTGGCTCTTCTTGGTCGGGATCGTCGTGTTGCGCTCGATCAGTCGGGTGAACACGCCACCCAGCGTCTCGATGCCCAGCGACAGCGGCGTCACGTCGAGCAGCAGCACGTCCTTGACGTCGCCCTGCAGCACGCCGGCCTGGATGGCGGCGCCCAGAGCGACGACCTCGTCCGGGTTGACGCCCTTGTGCGGCTCCTTGCCGAAGAACTGCTTCACGATCTCCTGGATCTTGGGCATGCGGGTCATGCCGCCGACCAGAACCACTTCGTCGATCTCGGCAGCCTTCAGGCCGGCATCCTTGAGCGCCGCCTTGCAGGGCTCGATGGTACGCTGGACGAGGTCGTCGACCAGCTGCTCGAACTTCGCCCGGGTGAGCTTCATCGTCAGGTGCTTCGGGCCGGTTGCGTCGGCGGTGATGAAGGGCAGGTTGATCTCGGTCTGCGTCGTCGACGACAGCTCGATCTTGGCCTTCTCGGCCGCTTCCTTCAGACGCTGAAGCGCGAGCTTGTCGTTCTTCAGGTCGATGCCCTGTTCCTTCTTGAACTCGGCCGCCAGGTACTCGACGAGCCGCATGTCGAAGTCCTCGCCGCCGAGGAAGGTGTCGCCATTGGTCGACTTCACCTCGAACACGCCGTCGCCGATTTCGAGCACCGAAATATCGAAGGTACCGCCGCCAAGGTCATAGACGGCGATGGTCTTTCCGTCCTTCTTTTCCAGGCCGTAGGCAAGTGCGGCGGCCGTCGGCTCGTTGATGATGCGCAGCACCTCGAGGCCGGCGATCCTGCCGGCATCCTTGGTCGCCTGGCGCTGGGCGTCGTTGAAATAGGCCGGAACGGTGATGACCGCCTTCTCGACCTTCTCGCCGAGATAGGCTTCCGCCGTCTCCTTCATCTTCTGCAGGATCATGGCCGAGATCTGGCTGGGCGACTGCTTCTTGCCGCCGGCCTCGACCCAGGCGTCGCCATTGTCGCCCTTGACGATCTTGTAAGGGACAAGCTTCTTGTCCTTCTCCGTCACCGGGTCGTCATAGCGGCGGCCGATCAGGCGCTTGACCGCGAAGATGGTGTTTTCCGGATTGGTGACCGCCTGGCGCTTGGCAGGCTGGCCGACGAGACGTTCGCCGTCATTCGAGATGGCGACGATGGAAGGCGTCGTGCGCGCGCCTTCAGCGTTCTCGATCACCTTGGGGTCCTTGCCATCCATGATGGCGATACAGGAATTGGTGGTGCCGAGATCGATACCGATAACTTTTGCCATTGTTCTAGTCTCTCCTCTAAGCAGGCTCTCAGGACCCTTCAAAAGGCGTTCCGACGAAAGCCCCTGTTCACAAGAAATCCCGTCACGGTCCCCGTTTTCCGGGGCCGGACGGCTGGCGCGTATATAAGAACAGGCGACACAAGGCGCAAGCATTCTGCGCAAGCTGTCCATTGTCTCGGCACGGGGCGCGAAGCGGCCCGCCGCGCTTCGCGGCACGACCGGCGCGAGATCGCGCTATCGCATTGTTCCGGATTGCTTTTTTGGAACGGGCGCCGTTGACGGCGCACGGCTGTGCCTTCCGGGAAAGGCAAGGCTTGCCCCGGCGGGCGTGACTTTCGGTCGCGAAAGAGCCGGAAATCCGTGCCGTCGTCGCGGTTTCGGCGCCTGGCGGCGGGATTTCAAGAGCGTTCGGCGCTCTGGCAAAAGCCCTGCCGGGCGCGTGGCCCGGCAGGGGGCTGGGCTTCAAGCAATTCCAGGAAAAGTGCGTAGCGGTTTTCCGTTCGGAATTGCGTCAAACAAAACCTAGAGCCCGTTGTCCTTGAGGATCTTGGCGGCGTTGTCCTTGGTGACCTTTTCCGTCGGCAGCGTGATGGTCTTTTCGACCTTCTCGCCATTCAGGAACTTGATCGCCTGGCGCAGGCCTTCCGCACCCGGCGTGACGTAGGTGAAGGTCGCCGTCAGCTCGCCCTTGTTCACCATCTGCACGCCTTCGTTGGGCAGGCCGTCGATGCCGATGAACTTGATGTCCTTTTCGCGCCCGACATCCTTGGCCGCGAGATAGGCGCCATAGGCCATCGGATCGTTGTGGCCGTAGACGAGGTCGATCTTTTCATTGGTCTTCAGCGCGTTGGCCATGATGTTGTATGCCTGGTCCTGCTTCCAGTCGCCCGACTGCTGGTCGAGCAGGTACTTGATGCCCGGCTCCTTGTCGGTGAACTCGTGGAAGCCGTCATGGCGGTCATGCGCGGGCTGCGTGCCCATGCCGCCCCAGATCTCGACGACGTTGCCGGCCGCCTTGCCCTTGCCGCCGAGAAGCTCGACGGCATATTCGCCCGCCGCCCGGCCGATCAGCGCGTTGTCGCCGCCGACGAACTGCGTGTAATCCTTGGTGTCGACATTGCGGTCGAGCACGAAGACCGGGATCTTGGCGTCGATCGCCTGCTGCACCACGCCGGTGAGACCTGCCGATTCCTTCGGCGACACCAGCAGCGCGTCGACCTCCTGGCGGATCAGGTTCTCGACATCGGCGACCTGCTTCTCGGTCTTGTCCTCGCCGTCGGTGATGATCAGCTCGACCTCGGGATGCTTGGCGGCTTCGGCGATGATGTCCTTGTTGAACTGGGCACGCCAGGGTTCGATGGTCGTCACCTGCGAGAAGCCGATCTTCCACTTCTTGTCCTGGGCAAAGGCATGGTTGCTGGAAAAGAGAACGGTGGTCGTCAGAAGTGCCGCCGCGAAAGTGGCGAGCTTCAGCATATCACGTCGTTTCATGGTCCTGTTTCCTCCGGATTATAGAGACGAGGTCTCCTGTGACGGCCGCTTGGCTGCAGCCGTTTCCTTTTGCGCCGTCCGTCCGCCGGGCAGGCGCAGATAGCTTAAGATGTCGCCGGCGTTGCGCTCCTGCACGAGCACGGTGCCGATGATGATCGCCCCCTTCAGCACCAGCTGAAGGTTCGAATTGATGTTGTGCAGCTGCAGGATGTTGGACAGCAGGCCGAAGATCAGCACGCCGCAAAAGGTGCCGATCAGGCTGCCGCGCCCGCCCATCAGGCTGGTGCCGCCGATGACCACGGCGGCGATGGCGTCGAGCTCGAGCCCCGCGCCGGCGTCCGGCTTGCCCTGCCGGTACTGCGCCACGTAGAGCACCGCGGCGATGCCGGCGAGCAGGCCGGACACGGCATAGGTGGCGATCTTGACGCGCCCCGCGGCGATGCCCGAAAGCCGTGCCGCTTCCTCATTGCCGCCGATGGCATAGACATAGCGGCCGAAGGGCGTGAAGCGCAGCACCGCGCCGTAGATCACGATCGCGCCGAGGAAGAACAGCCCTGGCATCGGCACGACGCCGAACACCAGCGAGCGCAGGATCTCGAAGTCCTCGGTGGCGTTGGAGCCGGTATAGACCGGCAGCACCGCGTTGTTCTGCCCGGCCGTCAGCCTGGCGATGCCGAGCGCCGTCACCATCATCGCCAGCGTGACGATGAAGGGCTGCAGCCGCCCGGCGACGATGATGAAGCCGTTGATGGTGCCGAACAGAAGGCCGACGCAGGGCGCCACCAGTAGCACGCCGAGCACGCCGAACTTGGTCTCGACCTGCGGCAGCAGGTACCACAGCGAAAGGCAGCAGAGCACCACGCCGACCACAGCCGGGATGATCAGCCCGCGCGCCTTGTCCAGCCGAACCTCGCGGCTGGCGTCCGCGCGAGCGCGGGACTTCTCGATGTTGAGCAGGATGAAGCGGGTGACGAGCGCGCCGAGGCACAGGGCGACCAGCGCGGTCGTCGGCACGCCGAGCGCCGCCGACGGCGTGACGCCGGGCACGGTCAGAAGCATGGCGCAGACGACCGAGCAGATCGCCATCAGCGAGCCGACGGAAAGATCGATCCCGCCGGTCAGGATTACCGCGGTCATGCCGGTGGCGATCAGGCCGGTGGTCGAGACCTGGCGCAGCACGTCGAGCAGGTTGCCGTAGGACAGGAAGATGTTGTTGCCCTTGGAGCTGATCGGCGAGCCGAACACGCCGATCAGGAAGATGGCGATCAGCCCCCAGTAAAGCTTGGTGCGGGAGAGAAGGCTGACGAGGTTCATGCGGCAGGTCTCGCGGCCCGTTTCGGCGTGGCAAGTCTTTGTGTGGCAAGTCTGGGCGCGGCAAGCCGCATGATCGCCTCTTCGCTGGCTTCAGTGCGGGACAGGATGCCGCGCTGGCGGCCCTCCGCCATGACCAGGATGCGGTCGGCCAGATGCAGGAGCTCGGGGAGTTCGGAGCTGATCACGGCGATCGCCAGCCCGTCGCCGGCCAGCTTGAAGATGAGGTCGTAGATCTCGCGCTTGGCGCCGACATCGATGCCGCGCGTCGGCTCGTCGAGCAGAAGCACGCGCGGCCGCGTCGCCAGCCACTTGCCGATCACCACCTTCTGCTGGTTGCCGCCGGACAGCGTGCCGGCGGCCTGCTCGATGCTTTCGCAGCGAATGCCGAGCGCGCTGACGGCCTCTCGTGCCAGGCCCTGCTCGCCCGAGCGCGAGCGCAGGCCGAAGCGCGCCAGCGCGCCGACCAAAGGCAGCGCGACATTGTCGGTGATCGAGGCCTTGAGATGCAGGCCTTGCGTCTTGCGGTCCTCGGTCACCAGGGCGATGCCGAGCCGGCGGGCCTCGCGCGGCGAGCCGATCTCGACCGGCGCGCCGTCGAGCCGGATCTCGCCGCCGGTGCGGCCGCCGCTGGAGCCGAAGATCGCCTCCAGGATTTCGGTGCGGCCGGAACCCAGCAGCCCGCCTATGCCGAGGATCTCGCCGGCCGAAAGGTCGAAGCCGACGCCCTCGATCACCGTGCGCCAGCCATGCCGGTCGGGCTTCGACAGCGACAGGTCCTTGACCGAGAGCGCTATCCTGCCGCCGGGGCCGCGTTCGTGGTCGGAGGAGGCCAGAAGGTCGCGCCCGACCATGGCGGAGATGATGGCGTCTTCGCTCAGTCCCGCCATGTCCTGCGTCAACACATGGCGTCCGTCGCGCAGCACCGTCACCCGGCTTGCCAGATGCATGACCTCGTCGATGCGATGCGAAATGTAGACGATCGCGACGCCGCCTGCCGCGAGCTGGCCGATGATGCGGAACAGTCTCTGGCACTCGGCCGGCGACAGCGCCGAGGTCGGCTCGTCCATGATCAGGATGCGCGCCGATTTCGACAGCGCCTTGGCGATCTCGACCAGCTGCTGCTCGCCGACCCTGAGCGTGCCGACCCGCGCTTCCGGATCGAGCTCGATGCCCAGCCGTTGCAGCAGCGCGCTTGCCGCGCGGCCGCTCGCCTTGCGGTCGACGACCAGCCCGGCGATCAGCTTTTCACGGCCGAGGAAGATGTTGTCGGCGACGCTGAGCTCGGGGACGAGGTTGAGCTCCTGGTGGATGATGGCGATGCCGGCATCCTCCGCATCGCGGACACCGGTGAACTGAACGGTCTGGCCGTCGATCGCCACCGCGCCTTCATAGTCGGTATAGACGCCCGAGAGGATTTTCATCAGCGTCGACTTGCCGGCGCCGTTCTCGCCCATCAGCGCATGCACCTCACCAGGCCTGAGGTCCAGCTTCACGTCGGACAGCGCGGTGATGCCGCCGAATCGCTTGGAGATGCCGGTCGCGCTCAGAACGACGGCGGGACCGCCGGCGGTCGCGTTGCCAGTCGTGATGGACTCAGCGCGCTGCATGGCAAAGGACGGCCTCCCTCCGTCGTCTTCGATTGCCCGAACGCTAATCTAAACGTTTCGAACGTGTCAAGCGCATATCTGGTCACCGAGGATTGATGCATTTCAATTCTTGCGAAAAACGCCGGGTTTACGTAGGTTTAGTCAAATAAGGGCGGCTAAACGTTTCGAAAATGACGGTATCAGGGCGGAAAAAACAGCGGAAATCCACGGCGCCGACCATGCTGCACGTGGCGGAAGCGGCGCGTGTGTCGGTGGCCACCGTGTCGGCATTGCTCAACGGCACCGCCACCGTCAGTCCCGAGCTTACGCAACGCATCGAGCAGGCGATCCGCGACATCGGCTACAAGCGCAATGCCATTGCCCGCAGCTTGAAGATGGGCACCACGCGCACCATCGGCCTCACCGTGCCGCACATCACCAACCCGTTCTTCACCGATGTCGTCTCGGTCATCCAGCAGGCCTTCGACCGCGCCGGCTATGCCGTCATGCTTTGCTGCACCGACGAGGATTTGAACACGCAGGACGAGCAGATACGCCTGCTGCTCGACCGCATGGTCGACGGGCTGATCGTGGCGCGCGTCGGCGACGGCGGCATTCTGAAAAGCATCGTCGAGGACGCCAATGTGCCGGTGGTGCTGCTCGACCGTCTCTGCGAAGGCGTCGACACCGATGCGGTGGTGCTGGACAACCAGCGTGCCGTGTTCGATGCCGTCACCTATCTGATCCACCTTGGCCACCGCCGAATCGGCTACATCACCGGCACTTCCGACATATCCCCCATGCATGACCGCATGATCGGCTACCGCGAGGCGCTGCAGGCGGCCGGCCTGCCGATGGCGGAGGAACTCATACGCTCCGGCAATTTCCACGAGATCGACGGCTACAACGCGACCATGCAGCTGTTGTCGCTGCACGACCGGCCGAGCGCGATCTTCTCGGCCAACAACCCCATGGTGATCGGCACCATGAAGGCGATCCGCGACATCGGCCTCAGCTGCCCCGAGGATATTTCGGTCGCCTGTTTCGACGATTTTCCATGGTCGGACGTGTTCGTCCCGCAGCTGACCACGGTGGCGCAGCCGGTGCAGGCGATCGGCGAGCAGGCGGCGAACCTTCTGCTCGACCGGCTGGCCGGCAACCGCGACGCGCCGCCGCGCAAGCTGGTGCTGAAGGGCCGGCTGATGATCCGCAATTCCTGCCGGCCGCTGGGCGCGCTCCCGCAGAGCGTCAGCGCGTAAATCCAAAGGCGGTCTCGCAAAGCAGCTGCAGCCTGGGGAAGATGTTCTTGCCGCCGGTGATCACCCGGGTGCCTTTGCCGATCACGATCTTGGGGTCCGCTTTCAGCACCGTGCCGCCGGCCTCCTCGACCAGCAGCATGCCGGCCAGGCAGTCCCAGGCGTTCATGTGCTCCTCGACATAGCCGAGCAACCGGCCGGACGCCGCATAGGCAAGCATCAGCGCCCCCGAGGCATTGCGGTAGAAGACGCCGCCTTCGGCCAATATCAGGGTGAGGAGCACGACGACATTCTTGGTCGAGGCGCGGTTGGAGAGCCCGGTTCCGACCGAGCCCTCGGTAAGCGATGCCGCATTGCTGGCCTTGATCGGCTTGCCGTTGACGAAGGCGCCGCCGCCGCGGCGGGCGTAGAACGTCTCGTCGGTGGAGGGTTCATGGATCACCCCGACCACCGTCTCGCCGTTCGTGGCGCACGCGATCACCACGCACCAGGCGGGAATGCCGCGCACGAAATTGGCGGTACCGTCGATCGGGTCGATCACCCAGACATGATCAGTCTTCCCCGTCACCGCCGCGTGTTCCTCGCCGACGATGCCGTCCTGCGGATAAGCCTCGGCGATCGCCGCGCGGATGAACAGCTCGACCTCGCGGTCGCCCTCCGAAACCAGGTCCTGGTGGCCCTTGCTCTCGACGGTCAGGTTGTCGAGGTCGCGAAAATACTTCAGCCCCAGCTCGCCGGCGCGCCGCGCTAGGTCGATGGCAAAATGCATGCGGTCGTCGAGATCATGGGTCACGGGCAGGCTCCGCTTGGGCAGGAGAGTCTGCCCTTAGCAGACCAACATGTCACAAGCCACGGCGCCGTCAGGCAGCCTTCGACATCGATTTGTGCACCTCGGCGAGGATCTCGAAGGAGCGCACGCGCGCCGCATGGTCGAAGCACTGCGCGGTCACCATCAACTCGTCGGCGCCGGTACGGCTTATGAAGGCGTCGATGCCCTGGCGCACCGTTTCCGGCGACCCGACGACGGCGCAGGACAGCGCCTGGGCAAGCATGCTTTTCGCCATCGGATCGAGATCGCGGTCGTAATTCTCGACCGGCGGCGGCAGCTGGCCGGGCCGGCCGCTGCGCAGGTTGACGAAGGCCTGCTGCAGCGAAGAGAACAAAAGCTTCGCCTCGGCGTCCGTGGGTGCCGCAAAGACATTGAGGCCGAGCATCACATAGGGCTTGTCGAGCTGCGCCGACGGCTGGAAGCGCGTGCGGTAGACCTCCAGCGCATGGTCGAGCTCGGCCGGCGCGAAATGCGAGGCGAAGGCGTAAGGCAGGCCAAGCAGCGCCGCGAGTTGCGCGCCATAGAGGCTGGAGCCGAGGATCCAAACCGGCACGGTCTGGCCCTCGCCGGGCACGGCGCGGATGCGCTGTCCCTCCTCCGCCGGCTGGAAGTAGCCCATCAGCTCGACCACGTCCTGCGGGAAATTGTCGGAGCTTTCGAGGTTACGGCGCAGCGCGCGAGCGGTCATCATGTCGGTGCCCGGCGCGCGGCCGAGGCCGAGGTCGATGCGGCCAGGGAAAAGTGCTGCCAGCGTGCCGAACTGCTCGGCGATCACCAGCGGCGCATGGTTGGGCAGCATGATGCCGCCGGCGCCGACGCGGATCGTCTTGGTGCCGCCGGCGACATGCGCGATCACGACCGATGTCGCCGCGCTCGCAATGCCTGGCATGTTGTGATGCTCGGCCAGCCAGTAGCGCTTATAACCCAGCCGCTCGGCATGGCGGGCGAGGTCGAGCGAATTGGCAAGCGACTGCGTGGCGGTGCTGCCTTGCGTGATCGGCGACAGGTCGAGAACCGAAAGGGCGGTCATTGGTCAGGTCTCCACGATGCGTTTTTCCCGCAGCCTCGCCTCGAAGGCGGCGCGTTCGGGAATGACGATGGCGAGCTGGTTCTCCAGCACGTCGGCAAGCTCGCCGGCCGCCGCGATCTCGCGCTGCTCGCTGCGGCCGCCGGCATGATGCGTCGACAGCCGGTTGTTGCGCAGCGCATAGCGCCGGTCGGGCAGGGCCAGCGCTGCGACCAGGGTCGAGAGAAAATGCGAGCTCGGATCGGTCGACAGGAAGTGGCTGGCGACCCGATAGTCGACCTCATAGGCCTGGCTCATGTCGAAACGGTAGAGCGTGCGCCAATTATCGCCGATATCGGCCTGCAGGCGGAATTGGCCGCCGGTTTCGCCGATGCGGAAGGCCTCGTGCAGCGTCCGTTGCTCCAGCCCGGGTTGCAAAAGCAGCGGCGCCGTCAGCGTCAGGCCGCCGAAGCCGACATCGGCAATGTAGGTGCGGCCGCCAAGCTCGATGCGCAGCAGCATATGGCTGCGCGCGGTGATGGCGTCTTCCGGCTGGCCCCAGAGCACGCGGGCGGCGAGCCCGCTGACCGTGAAGCCCAGCGCGTCAAGCGCATGCATGAAGATCAGATTGTGCTCGAAGCAGTAGCCGCCGCGGCCCTGGCGAAAGATCTTGTCCTGCAGCGAGGCGACGTCGAGCCCGACCGAAACGCCCATCAAGGCGTCGACGTTCTCGAACGGGATCGCCCGCGGGTGCGCTGCGTGCAGCGCCTGTAGCGTAGCGAGAGAAGGTCCGGTCGGCCCGCCATAACCGATGCGGGCGAAATAACCATCGAGATCGAAGTCGCTCATTAAGGACAGGTCCGGCTTGACCGGTCCGATATAGGCACTCGTCACCGGTGCCGCAAACGATCGGCCAGGACATGGGATTGGGCCAGCGTACTAAGCGCCAGACTTGTGGTCCTGGTCCGCCGCCTCTTCGTCCACCGCCATGGATTGCTGCGCGGCGAGGAAATTGCCGACGGGGCTGAGGCTTTCGAAATGATCGCAGAACACCTTGATGACGACCAGCAGCGGCACCGCCATCAGCGCGCCGACGAAGCCCCACAGCCATGACCAGAAGGCGATGGCGATGAAGATCGCCACCGCGTTGATCTCGAGGCGCCGCCCGACCACCATCGGCGTCACGAACTGGCCTTCGACGATATCGCACAACACCACGAAGGCCGGCGCCAGCAGCGCATAGGCGATCGTGTCGAAGCTGATCAGCGCGATGACGGCAACGAGCAGGACAGTCATCAGCGCGCCGACATAGGGCAGGAAATTGAGGAGCGCCGCCGCCGCTCCCCAGACCAGCGGATTGGGCATGCCGAGCCCCCAGAGACCCAGCCCGATCACCGTGCCGAGACCGGCATTGATGATGGAGACCGTAAGCAGATAATGCGAAATCTCGCGCTCGACGTCATAGACGACGCGCAGTGCCCGCTTCTTCTGGGTCATGCTGGTGAAGGACTGGACGATCTTCTCGTAAAACAGCGTGCCGGAGGCGAGCAGGAACAGGGACAGCACGAAAACGATGGTGATCGAGGTGCCGGCTTCCAGGATGTTGCTCGCCGCCGTGGACAGGATGCCGGAAGGGGCCACCGCCACCCGTTGCACGCCCGGCTCCTGCGATGTCTCGGTCAGCGCCTCCAGCTGATGCGCTACATCCATCACCCGTTCGAGCGGCCGCCTGAACGGCGCCAGCCGCTCGGTCAGCTGCTGGCCGATCGAATAGCTGTTGTTGATGAGGTCGATGATCGGCCCGCTGAGCAAATAGCCCGCGGCAGCGAATACGAAGATGGAGAAGAGCACCAGCAAAGTCGCCGAAACCACCTCCGGAATGCCGCGCTTGCGCAGGAAACGCACGATCGGCGTCAGCGTCAGCGCCAAAAGGAAGGCAAGCATCACCGGCATGAAGAAGGCACGCGCGAAATAAAGTGCCGCCACCGTCATCAGGATGAAGATCCCGATCACCAGCGACCGCATCATGCGCATGTCCGCCCAGGCATCGGCGCGTGGATCGGGACTCTCGGCAACGCCCGCGCCCGAAGCGATCGGTTCGGCTTTCATCGGTTCCCCTTGCGAGCCCGCCACCCCGCAATGCATGGCAGGCTTCCCCGAAACGCGGGAGTTCCGGGCAAGGTTCCATGAGCCGGCTTCCTGGCATCGCTCATGCGGTCGCGCTATTACATGACGTGTAATTGAGCCGCCGCATCGGCCGGGCCTAGTACGGATAGGCTTTCGCGACGACAGAGCGAGAAGGCCGCGCGGCGAAGGTCTCGTGCGCGCGATCACATCCGATTTTGCAAGAGGACGTTACAATGCAAAAGTTCAACCTTCAGACGATCGAATCGGCGCCCGAAAAATCCAGGCCTGCGCTGAAGGCGCTGGAAGAGAAGTTCGGCTTTCTTCCGAACGTCATGGCGACGATGGCCAACAGTCCGGTCCTTCTCAACGGGTTCGTCGCTGCCTTCGGCAGCTTTCACGGCGGCAGCTTCGACGAGATCGAGAAGCAGGTGCTGCTGCTGACCAACGCGGTCACCATCAAATGCCCCTGGACCGTTGCCGCGCATTCGACATTCGCCATCGAGGACGGCATCGCCGAAGGCGAAGTCCGGGCGATCCGCGAAGGCAGGTTGCCGGCCAACCTGAAATACGCGGCGCTCTCGGCACTGACGAAGGCGTTGATCGAGAAGAAGGGAAACGTCACCGATGCCGACATCGATGCGTTCACTGCGGCGGGTTACTCCAAGGCCCAGATTCTGGAAGTGGTGACCGGCGTCGGCGTCTCGACGATGGCGGCGACCACCACGAACATGGCCGGCACGCCGATCGAGGAGCGCTTCCAGGCGCAGGCATGGTCGCCGGTCGCGGCAGCGGCCTGACATGCGTGAAAACGAAGGCCTGAAGCGCGTTGCAACGCGCTTCAGGCGATCGACAGGCATGGGCTCGTCGATCCGTCCGTCAAAACTTGGTCCGTGTTGAAGCGTATTGCGGCGGCCATGTGCGAGGATTGTGGATCATGAAACCGTCGAACCTCAGGACAGGAATGACGCCCGATCTGGGCGTGCTCTTGCGCCACTGGCGCGATTTGCGAAGCAGAAGCCAGCTCGATCTGTCGCTTGACACCGGCATCTCCCAACGACAGATCAGCTTCATCGAAAGCGGACGCAGCGTTCCGAACCGCGAGACCTTGATGGCCATCGCCCGGGCGCTCGATGTACCGTTGCGCGAGCGCAACACATTGCTGCTCGCCGCGGGCTACGCGCCGATGTTTTCCGAAAGCGCGTGGGACTCCGTGGAAATGAAAAGCGTGACCGATGCCCTGGCGCGTATCCTGCGGCAGCATGAGCCCTTTCCGGCAGTGGTGATGGATCGCTACTGGAACGTGCTCATGGCCAATGAATCCGCGCCGCGCTTCTTCGGCTGCTTCATCGACATGTCCGCCCGTCAGGCACCGCGCAACATGCTGCACCTGATGTTCGATCCGGAAGGCATGCGTCCGTTCATCGCCAATTGGCCCGATGTTGCCAGAAGCCTGTTCGAGCGCGTCTACCGCGAATCCATCGGCCGCGTCGTCGATGAGAAGACGAAGACGCTGCTGGCGGAGTTGCTCGCCTATCCGGATGTGAAAAGTGAATGGAAAAACCCGGTCGCCATAGGTTTCATGCCCGTCATTCCGCTGGGATTTGTCAGGGGCGACAGGGTTCTCAACTACTTTTCAATGGTCACCACGGTTGGGACCCCGCAAACCATCGCCGCGCAAGAACTGCGTGTCGAATGCATGTTCCCGGCCGATGAGGCAACCGAAGCGCTTCATGCCGGAATGATGGCCGCCGGCATCCCTTAGAGGCGTTTCGCCGTTGCCGGGAAACGGTGAAACGCACCAAGCGTCCGACGGCCAGGCCTCGCGAACAGGCTTTCGATCAGGCGACCGGCGCCGGCGCCTTGGGCGCGGCCTTGGCCGTCTCCTTGCGCACGATCGGCGCCACCTTGGTGCCGTAGAGCTCGATCGCCTTCATGATCTTGGCGTGTGGCATGGTGCCGATCGCCATCTGCAGGAGGAAGCGGTCGTTGCCGAAAATCTTGTGCTGGACGACGATCTTTTCCGCCACAGCTTCAGGATTGCCGACGAAGAGAGCGCCGTTCGGGCCACGCGACTGGTCGAAATGCGCCCGCGAGGTCGGACCCCAGCCGCGCTCGCGGCCGATGCGGTTCATCACCTCGGCCTGCGGTCCGTAGAAATCGTCGGCTGCCTGTTCGGTCGTCTCGGCGATGAAGCCGTGCACGTTGATGCTGGTGGCAAGCGTTGCCGGATCGGTGCCGGCGCGCCGCGCCGCCTCGCGATAGATATCGAACAGCGGCGCAAAACGCGCCGGCTCGCCGCCGATGATGGCGAGCGCCAGCGGCAGGCCGAGCACGCCGGCGCGGGCGGCCGATTGCGGCGTGCCGCCGATGGCGATCCAGATCGGCAGCTTTTCCTGGGACGGACGCGGATAGACGCCGCGGTCGTTGATCGGCGCGCGCAGCTTGCCCTGCCACGTCACCTTCACCTGGTCGCGGATAGCCAAAAGCAGGTCGAGCTTCTCGGCGAAGAGCTCGTCATAGTCCTCCAGATTGTAGCCGAACAGCGGGAAGGATTCGATGAAGGAGCCGCGCCCGGCCATGATCTCGGCGCGGCCGTTGGACAACAGGTCCAGCGTCGCGAATTGCTGGAAGACGCGCACCGGATCGTCGGAGGAAAGCACGGTGACGGCGCTGGTGAGGCGGATGCGTTTCGTGCGTTCGGCCGCCGCGGCCAGCGCCACGACCGGCGCCGAGGCGGCATAGTCGGGGCGGTGATGCTCGCCGAGACCGAACACGTCGAGGCCGACCTGGTCGGCCAGCTCGATTTCCTCGATGAGGTTGCGCAACCGCTCTTGCGGGCCAATGGCGCCGGGACCCGGCTCCGGGCTGACATCGGCGAAAGTGTAGAGACCGAGTTCCATGTTGCTGTCCTGCGCTGTCGTCTGGGATTGGGTTTTCGGCGCTAGAGGTAGCGATCGGCCTTGCCGCCCGCCAGTGGCACGGATTGTGAACAGTCCATCGCGATGTCGAGCCGTATCCTCGCGGCAACAGCTCAATTTTTCATGGCTGGCATACCGTTTTGGCGCTTGAACTCGCCGCGTTCGCGCGTATGTAAGCGTCGCGAATAGACTGCAGGGAAGTGCACTTGGCTATCTACAGGGAAAAAGACATTTTCGAGCGGCGCAATGCCGCGAACGAGGCAAAGAAGGCGCTGCTCGAGCGCTTCAAGGCAAAGCCGGCGGCGGACGATCCTGCCGTGCTGGCGCGTCAGGCCGAACGCAAGGCGATCCTTGATGCCCGCGCCATCCGCGAGGCGGAAAAGGCAAGGCTGAAGCAGGAAAAGCTGGCGCGCGAGGCGGCCGAGAGGGCCGAGCGCCAAGCGATGGCTGAAGCGGCGCGTCTTGCGGCGGAAGCAGTGGCAGCCGAAGAGGCTGAGCGCCGCCAGGCCGAAGAATCCGAGCGCATCGCGTTCGAGCTTGCCGACGAGGCCTCGCGCAAGGCCAAGCGTGACGCACGCTACGCCGCCCGCAAGGCGCGTGTCGGCCGGACGCCTCCGGGCTTCTCCGCCCGCTAAAGCAATTCCAGGAAAAGTGCGTAGCGGTTTTCCGTTCGGAATTGCGCAAAAACAAAGACTTGGAGCGGTTCGGCGTGTGAACGCTGAACCGCTCTAAGTTCGGGTTCGATGGAAAATGTTCAGGGTCGCCGAAAGCGGCCCTGAACGTGTTTGTATTCAGGCGACTAGCTTCAGGCCGACGATGCCGCAGACGATCAGGCCGATGCAGGCGAGCCGGACGACGGTCGCCGGTTCGCCAAGCAGCCAGATGCCGAGCAGCGCCGTGCCGACGGTGCCGATGCCGGTCCATACCGCATAGGCCGTGCCGACAGGCAGCGTCTTCAGCGCCAGGCCGAGCAGGCCGAGGCTGACGATCATCGAGGCTATGGTGAGAACGGTCGGCAGCGGCTTCGAAAAGCCGTCGGTATATTTGAGGCCGATCGCCCAGCCGATCTCGAACAGGCCGGCGAAGAAAAGAAAAATCCAGGACATCGCAAACACTCCGTCATTCCGGCATCGGTTGGGATGCTCGGGTTGGCGGGTCGTCCCGGCCGGCTTTCGGGGAAGCGAGGTCGTCCTCGCCCTTGCATATGGGGTGTCCTGTCCCCCGATCAACAAAACACCGGCAGCATTCTCATGCCGCCGGTTCAAATTCTGCATTGAGCCGGGTCGACCGAATTCGGCCGCCTACTTTTCCTTGATGCGCATCGCCTTGACCGGCGGCGCCTTCGGAGCCGGAGCCGCTGCGGGCTTCTTGGCGTCCTTCTTCGGCTTGCGGGCTTCCTTGCCTGCCTTCATCGCACCTTTAGCCATGATTCGCTCCTCCGATTGTGGACGTGCAAGTGAAACAAGAGAAATGCCGGACCGCAAGAGGCGGCGTCTCGCTTGCGAAGCCGTCCAGCCGGATGTCAACCGATTTCCCGATGCCATGCTCGCTCGATCGCGCTGCGGTGGCTTGAACTTCCGATTGCCTGGCGCATTGTCTGGGGAGTTTCAGCGGGCGGCGCGCCGGGAGATCGGATGGCAGGACATAGCGGGTCAAGACGAGTGATCTACGCCGCGCTCGCCGGCAACCTGGCGATCGCCCTCACCAAATTCGCGGCGGCGGCCTTCACCGGGTCGTCCGCCATGCTGTCGGAAGGCGTGCATTCGCTGGTCGATACCGGCAATGGCGCGCTGCTGCTCTACGGCATGCACCGGGCCGCGCGGCCGCCCGATCGCACCCACCCGCTCGGCCACGGCCGCGAGCTCTATTTCTGGAGCTTCATCGTGGCGCTCCTGGTGTTCGCGCTTGGCGCCGGCGTCTCCTTCTATGAGGGCGTCATCCACATCATGGCGCCCGAACCGGTGGTCAACGCCAAGCTCAACTATGTCGTGCTTGGCCTCTCCTTCCTGTTCGAGGGCAGCTCATGGCTGGTGGCGCTGAAGGAGTTCCGCCAGCAGAAGGGTAAGCAGGACTGGCTGCAGGCCGTGCAATCGAGCAAGGACCCGAGCGTCTACACGGTGCTGTTCGAAGACAGCGCCGCTCTGCTCGGGCTGATCGTCGCTTTCGCCGGCATCCTGTCGGCGCAACTTCTGGAAATGCCGGCGCTCGACGGCGTCGGCTCGATCGGCATCGCCATCATCCTCGGCGCCACGGCGATCTTCCTGGCGCGCGAGAGCAAGGGCCTGCTGCTCGGCGAGCCAGCTTCGCTCGAGGTGCAGCGCAAGGTTCTGGCGATCGCCCAGGAGGATCCCGCCGTGCAGAGGGCGAACGGGATCCTGAGCGTCCATATCGGTCCGGAAGAAATCGTCGCGGGCCTCAGCATCGAATTCGAGGATCATCTCACCGCGCCCGAGATCGAAGCCTGCGTCGAGCGCCTGGAAGCGAGGCTCAAGGAGGAAATGCCGCAAATCTCCAGGCTCTTCGTCAAGCCGCAAACGACTGGCACATGGGAGCAGCGGCGCAAGGCCATCGCCGAGGCTTCGGAAGAGGGTTAGGTTTTGATGAAGCGAATTTGTCAGGAGAAAAGCCGATGAAGATCGACGGCGGCTGCCATTGCGGCGCGATCACTTATGAGGCGGAGGTCGATCCGGAAAAGACCTCGATCTGCCACTGTATCGATTGCCAGCAGCTGACCGGGACTGCGTTCCGCGTCTCGGTGCGCGTGCCGGAGGAGGATTACCGCATCACGAGGGGCGAGCCGAAAGTCTACATCAAGACCGGATCGAGCGGCGCAAAACGGGCGCAGGGCTTCTGCGGCGATTGCGGCTCGCATCTCTATGCCACCTCGGTTGGCGATGGTCCGAAAATCTACGGCATCAGGGCCGGCACGTCGCGCCAGCGCGACCAACTGGTGCCGAGGACGCAATACTGGCACCGCTCGGCGCTGCACTGGCTGCCGGAGTTCGAGGGCACGAGGATCGTCGAAGAGCAGTAGCGCGTCAGACGAAGAGCTCTACTCGTCGCCTTCGACGACCCGCAGCCTGAGCTGGCCTGTCTTGGAATCGGCGACCCGCGGGCCGGCTTCGGCCTTTGGCGCCGCACTTCGCGCGGCCTCGGTCTCGCCCTCCGCGAATTCCAGCGCCTCGATCTTCTGGCCGCGCCTGGTCACCTTCGACGTCGATACGAGAATGTCGTCGATATCCCGCGTCGCCTGACCGAAATGCGTCTGCAGCCGGCGCACGCGCTCATCGACCCGCGCCACATCCTCCATCAGCCGGATGACCTCATCTTGGATGAGGTGCGCCTGCTCGCGCATCCGCGCATCCTTCAGGATCGACTGGGTGACCTGAATCGACAGCATCAGCAGCGAGGGCGAGACGATGACGACGCGGGCGCGGTGCGCCTTCTGCACCACCGCTTCGAAATTCTCGTGGATCTCGGCGAACACCGATTCCGACGGCACGAACATGAAAGCCGTATCCTGCGTCTCCCCACGGATCAGGTATTTTTCCGCGATATCGCGGATATGCACCTCGATGTCGCGCCGGAACGCCTGCGCAGCCGCCTTCTGCATGCTCTCGCCCTCGGCGGCGCGGATGGCGTTCCAGGCCTCCAGCGGGAACTTGGCGTCGATGGCGAGCATCGGCGCGCCGTTCGGCATCCGCACCAGGCAGTCGGGCCGGCTGCCGTTGCTAAGGCTAGCCTGGAACTCGTAAGCGCCATGCGGCAGGCCATCGGCGACGATCGCCTCCATGCGCGACTGGCCGAAGGCGCCGCGCGTCTGCTTGTTGGAGAGGATCGCCTGCAGTTGCACGACCTGGCCGGCGAGTGACTGGATGTTGCCTTGCGCGGTGTCGATCACCGCCAGCCGCTCCTGCAGCTTGGCCAGGCTTTCATGCGTCGACTTGGTCTGCTCGGTCATGGTCTGGCCGAGGCGGCCGGTCATGGCGTCGAGCCTCTGTCCGAGCGACTGGGTGAGCTCGGCCTGCCGCGCTCCGAACACCTCGGCGATCGCCCCCATGCGGCCCTGCATCTCGGCCTGCGCCTGCAGGACGTCGGCTATGCGCGCCTCGGTGTCGCGGGCATGGTCTGCCGCTTCGGCCGCGGCAACCGCGCGCGCCTTGGCCGCGCGCCACAGCGCGATGACAAGCGCCGCGAAAAGCACGACAAACAAGACGACGGCGAAACCAAGCGCGTGGCCGAGCGTGATCGTAGAGGCGCCGAGCCGCGCGACCGGCTGCGAAAGGAGGGAGGTCATGTCGTTCATGTGGCCAGCATAACCGATTCGCTCCGCTGGCACAGATCAAAACGTGAACAGGCCAGAGACGCACCGGTTGACGCTTTTCCAACGACGTCTTAGGTGAGACGCCATGTCGATCAAGCCGCTCATCATTCTTCCCGATCCCATACTGCGCCAGGTCTCCAAGCCGGTGGAACGCGTCGACGGCGCCCTGCGCAGGCTCGCCGACGACATGCTGGAGACCATGTATGACGCGCCGGGCATCGGCCTTGCGGCGATCCAGGTCGGCGAGCCGCGGCGGCTGTTGGTCATCGACCTCGCCAAGGAAGGTGAGGAGCCTCAGCCGCATGTCTTCATCAATCCGGAAGTGCTCGAGAGTTCCGACCAGCGTTCCGTCTATGAGGAAGGCTGCCTGTCGATCCCCGACTACTATGCCGAGGTCGAGCGCCCGGCTTTCGTGCGGGTGAAATATCTCGACCGTGACGGCAAGCTGCAGGAGCTGCAGGCGGAAGGGCTGATGGCCACCTGCCTGCAGCACGAGATCGACCATCTCAACGGCGTGCTGTTCATCGACCACATCTCGAAATTGAAGCGCGACATGGTGGTGCGGAAGTTCAAGAAGCTCGCCAAGGACAAGGTGCCGGGCAAGATGGTGGGCTAAGGGCCGTTTCGGCCGCGCGAGCACCTGAGCCTACCGCAAGACAGGATCGCAGGACCTCATGCCGCTTCGCGTCATCTTCATGGGCACGCCGGATTTTTCCGTGCCGACCTTGCGCGCCATCGCCGAGGCCGGCCATGAGATCGTGGCCGTCTACACGCAGCCGCCGCGCGCCGCCGGCCGGCGCGGGCTGGAATTGACGCCCTCGCCGGTGCAGCGCGAGGCCGATCGGCTGGGGGTCGAAGTGCGCACGCCCACGTCGCTGAAGGGCGAGGCAGAGCAGGCGGCCTTCGCGGCTCTCCGGGCCGATGTCGCGGTGGTCGTCGCCTATGGGTTGCTTCTGCCGAAGGCCGTTTTGGAGGCGACCGGGCTTGGCTGTCTCAACGGCCATGCCTCGCTTTTGCCACGCTGGCGTGGTGCTGCTCCCATCCAGCGCGCCATCATGGCCGGCGATGCCGAAACCGGCATGATGATCATGAAGATGGAAGAGGGTCTGGACACCGGACCGGTGGCAATGGTTGAAAAAACCGCCATCGCACCCGATATGACGGCCGGCGAGTTGCATGACCGCCTGATGGCTCAAGGCGCTTCGCTGATGGTCGAGGCGCTCGCGCAGTTGGGGATAAATTGTCTGACATTTACCCCGCAGGCGATCGCAGGGGTGACCTACGCCCGAAAGATCGATAAATCGGAGACACGCGTAGACTGGACGCGGCCTTCTGGCGAAGTCCACAATCACATTCGCGGCCTCTCGCCCTTTCCGGGTGCGTGGTGCGAGGTCGACATTGGCGGCCGCATGGAGCGGCTGAAACTGCTTCGCTCGACGCTCTCGGATGGCGTCGGCGAGTCGGGAGGAATTCTCGATGACCGGCTGACGGTCGCCTGCGGGGCAGGCGCGGTCAGGCTGGTCGAAGTTCAACGGGCGGGCGGAAAGCCTGCCGCCGCGCAGGAGTTTTTGCGCGGAGCCAAGATCGAAAAAGGAATGAAATTCACATGAGCATGATGTCGATACGCGCGGCGACGCCGCGGGATCGCGAGGCGATCCGCCTCGTCGAAGAGCATGCCTTTGGCCAGCAGGCGGAAGCCGGCCTGGTCGATGCCCTTGTCACCGGCGGCGATGCCGTCGTCGAACTGGTCGCCGAGGAAGACGGCCAGGTCGTCGGCCACATCCTGTTTTCCAGGCTCTACGTGCAGAATGGCGGCAAGCGTTTCGCGGCCGTCGCGCTGGCGCCGCTGGCGGTCGAACCCTCCTTCCATGGCACCGGCATCGGCGGCGCGCTGATCCGCGAGGCGCATGTCCGCCTCAAGGAGGCCGGCGAGACGCTGGCCGTGGTTCTGGGCGATCCGGTCTATTACGGCCGCTTCGGTTATACCCATGCCCGCGCTGCCGGATTCGAGAGCGAGTATCAGGGCGAGGCGCTGCAGGCTTTGGCCTGGGGCGACGCGCCCGAGACCGGCGGACTGGTCTACGCTTCGGCTTTCACCGCGCTCGCTGCTTAGGCGAGCGCGGATCGACCGCAGAACATGCCGCGTTTTCGGCTCGATATCGAATATGACGGCAGCCGGTTCGCCGGCTGGCAGCATCAGGCCGACCAGCCCTCGGTGCAGCAGGCGATCGAGCAGGCGATCGAAAAGTTCTGCGGCCAGGACGTAAGAATACGTGCCGCCGGCCGCACCGATGCCGGCGTGCACGCCACCGCCCAGGTGGCGCATGTCGATCTCGCCAAAGCGTGGCCGGGCGACAAGGTGCGCGATGCGGTGAATGCCCATCTGCAGGCGGCCGGCGCGCGCGTCGCCGTCCTGAAAGCCGACGTCGTCGCCGGCGATTTCGACGCGCGCTTTTCCGCCATCGGCCGCCACTATCTCTATCGCATCCTCAACCGCCGGGCACCGGCGGCGCTGGAAAAGGGCAAGGTCTGGTGGGTGCCGAAGCGCCTCGACGCCGAGGCCATGCATGAGGCGGCGAAAGTGCTGCTTGGAAAGCATGACTTCACCACCTTCCGCTCCACCCAGTGTCAGGCCGAAAGCCCGGTCCGCACGCTCGACCGCCTCGACGTCAGCCGCAGCGGCGATTTCATCGAGGTCCGAAGCTCGGCCCGCTCTTTCCTGCACAATCAGGTGCGCTCGATGGTGGGGTCCTTGCGACGCGTCGGCGACGGCTCCTGGGGCGCCGCCGATCTCAAGGCAGCGCTCGAGGCGCGCGACCGCGCCGCCTGCGGCCAGGTGGCGCCGCCGGACGGGCTGTTTCTCGTCGGCGTAGATTATCAGGAAGCGACCAAAGAGCCCGCCGCCGTGGTCGAGGATACCGCGAGTTAGCCCGTCGTGCCGTCCGGTATGTCGATGCCGAGCAGCGCTTGCAGGCCGAACAGGACGAGCAGCGAGGCAATGAACATGCCGACGAACACGGCGGTACCAACAGCGGCGCCCTTGCCGATCGTTGCGTTGGTCATGCGCCAGGTCAGCACCATCGACAGCGCGAACAGGAACAGCGACACAAGGCTGTTGACGTCGCTGGTCGAGGGCAGGAAGAGCCTGAGCAGCGCCGAGGGCAGCATCAGCCAGGCGATGATCGCCGACGCCCAGTTGGAGGCGACGACATAGTGGACGAAGCGGCCGCCGATGCCGGCACGCGGCGCGACCAGCGCAAGCGCCACCAGCGGCAGCACCCAGGAGCCGAGATCGACGGTCGCCAGCCTTATCAGCATGCCGAGACGTCCGGCGAAGGCGTCGGGGTCGCCGATCTCGTTGGCGATGCCGACCCAGCCGACGATCAGCGCCGGCGCCGCCACGATGATGGCGAAGAAGGAATTCCAGAAACCGTCGGCCGAAAGGTCGAGCAGGCGCAGGCCGTCGGCCTTGCCGAACATCAGTCGCCAGGCGCCGGCCAGCGAAGCGTAGGTTTCGTCCGCCGAAAGCATGGTCACGAAAGGCCTTGTCCGAACCAGTCTTCGATGAAGCGTTCGTAGATCTGCGTCAGTGTCTCGAGGTCGGCAAGGGCGACGCGCTCGTCCACCATATGCATGGTCTTGCCGACCAGGCCGAACTCGACCACCGGGCAATAATCCTTGATGAAGCGCGCATCCGACGTGCCGCCGGAAGTGGAAAGCGCCGGCGTCTTGCCGACCACCGCCTTGACCGAGCCCGCCAGCGTGTCGATCAGCCTGTCGTCGCGGGTAAGGAAGACATGGCTCGGCCGGTCGCGCCAGACGAGCTCGTAGTCGACCGGCGTCTTCTTGCCCGGCCGGTATTTCTTGCGGCCCGCTGCCTGGTCGAGCCGGTTGTGGATCTCGGCCTGGACCGTTTCGGCGTCCCAGGTGTCGTTGAAGCGGATGTTGAAAATCGCCGTCGCCTTGGCCGGGATGACGTTGGTCGCCGGATTGCCGACATCGACCGACGTCACTTCGAGGTTGGTCGCCTGGAAATCCTTCGTGCCCTTGTCGAACACCGGATGGAGCAGCGCATCGACCAGGCTCATCAGCCCGCGCAAGGGGTTGTCGGCAAGCTGCGGGTAGGCGGCATGGCCCTGGCGTCCGTTGACGGTGACGCTGCCCGACAGCGAGCCGCGCCGGCCGATCTTGATCATGTCGCCGAGCGCATCCGGGTTGGTCGGTTCGCCGACGATCGAGGCGTCCCACTTCTCGCCCTTGGCCGCCGCCCAGTCGAGCAGCTTGGTGGTGCCGTTGATGGCCGGGCCTTCCTCGTCGCCGGTGATCAGCAGGGAGACCGAGCCCTTCGGCCCGCCATTCTTCGCGACATGGCGCGCCACCGCGGCGATGAAGCAGGCGATGCCGCCCTTCATGTCGACGGCGCCCCGTCCATACATCTCGCCATTGGCGATTTCGGCGGCGAAGGGCGGATGCGTCCAGGCCGCCTCGTCGCCCACCGGCACCACGTCGGTATGGCCGGCGAACATCAGATGCGGGCCGTTGCCCGAGCGGCGCGCATAGAGGTTCTCGATGTCCGGCGTGCCGTCTTCCGAGAAGACGGGACGTTCGACCGAGAAGCCGAGCGGCTTCAGCATGTCCTCCAGCGCGGCGAGCGCCCCGCCTTCGGCGGGCGTCACGGACGGGCAGCGGATCAGGGCGGCAAGATTCGCGGCGGGATCGGTCGGCAATGTCATGGGCAAAGCGATAGTCGAAAGCGTTTGTCGTGTCACGGTGGCAGATGATCGCCGGTCATGCCGCCGACAATATGGTTTTCATGGCGTATAAATGCATGTCGCCCGGAAGTGTGCGGCGGTTCCGGGAGAACGACATGCATCATCATGGCAAGTCGTGGGCCAAGCGAGGACGAATGCATGGCCAGTGAAACAAGCGCCATCGCGATAGCTGGCGCCGGCAGCATCGGCTTGTATGTCGGCGGCTGCCTGGCGCTCGCCGGACGCAAGGTCGTCTTCCTTGGCCGCGGCCGCGTCGTCGAGGCCATGCGCGAAAGCGGGCTGCGCGTCAGCGATCTCGACGGCCGCGACCGCCGCGTCGCGGCGCAAGCGCTTTCGGCCACCGGCGATCCGGCGGCGGCACTGTCCGGCGCGGAAATCGTCCTGGTGACGGTGAAGAGCGGCGCAACCGCGGAGATGGCCGGGCTGATCGCCGCCCACGCGCGCCCGGATGCCGTGGTGGTCAGCCTGCAGAATGGCGTCGACAATGCCGACAGGTTGCGCGCCGCGCTCCCCGGACGGCGGGTGCTGACCGGCATGGTCATGTTCAATGTCGTCCTGTCGCCCGATGGCGAGGCGCCGCTGCGTGCGCATCGCGCCAGCCAGGGCGAGGTGATGATCGGCGACGGCGTCGATGGCCTTGCCGGCCTGCTCGACGTCGATGGGCTTGCCGTCGAAGCGCGCGCCGACATGAAGGCGGTGCAATGGGGCAAATTGCTGATGAACCTCAACAATGCCCTGGTGGCGCTCTCCGACCTGCCGCTGGCAAGGCAACTGGCCGACCGAAGCTGGCGCGCCATCCTCGCCGCCCAGATCGACGAGGCGCTCGCGGCGATGCGGGCGGCGGGCATAGCGCCGGCGCGCATCACCGGCCTGCCGCCGTCGCTGCTGCCGAAAGTGCTGCGGCTGCCCGACTGGCTGTTCGGCCTCCTGGCGCGCCGCATGCTGGCGATCGACCCCCGGGCGCGCTCTTCGATGTGGGACGACCTGAAACGCAGCCGTCCGACCGAGATCGGCGAATTGCAGGGCGCGGTCATTCGCCTGGCGAAGCAAAGGGGCATCCCGACGCCGGTCAACGAACGCGTCGCGGCGCTGGTGCGTCAGGCGGAAGCGGAAAAGCGCGGTCCGCCGGGACTGACGCCGGAGAAGGTCAGAGCAATTCCAGAAAAAGTGTGAAGCGGTTAAGTTCGGCGCCTTCGCCGTAACCTTCCGTCCGGAATTGCGTCACAACAAAAGAGATGAAACGGTGAAACGCTCTATCGCCGATCCTCGATCAGCGTAATCTTCTGCCAGATCTTGCGCGACAGGTTGGAGGACAGGTTCTCGATGTCGTTGACCGCATTGACGACGACGTCGTCGTTGACCGACTGCGCGAACAGCGCCGCGATCTTGCCGGTGATCGACAGCATTTCCGAGCAATAGTCGAGATAACGCGCCAGGTCGCCGGCGTTGGTGATGCGGGCGGGCGAATGCGAGGTCGGCTTGAAATCGGCCGACAAGGTCGCCGGATCCTTGGTCAATTGATGCATGTCGATGACATGGATCAGCGAGCGCAGTCCGTGCAGCTGCCGGAACACTTTCTTGCGCTTGATCCGCTCCTCGGTGCGGATCAGCGCCAAAAGCCCAAGCACCGCCAGGATCACCGTGTTGATCGTCGCTTCGATGCCCTGCATCGACTGCACGGCATCGTCGGCGCCCGAAATGCGGTCGAGCGGCAGGATGGTGCCGACGAACAGGAACATCGCCACGCCGGCGATGAAGGCCGCGACGATGACGCCGCGCAGCCACCAGATCGGCGCTTCCAGCTCCCTGGCGGCCTTGGCGAGGTCTCCCGACAGCGACACCAGTTCGGCTGCCACGGCGCTGAGGCCCCTTTCCGGGAAACGCTCGGCGACGCGCTCCTCCAGCCTTTGGGCTGTCTCGATGATCCGCGCCGGGTCGAGCGTGCGATAGCGCATGGCGACCTCAGCTATCGCCCGGCGCATTGGTGCGCCTGCCGTAGCGGTTCGGTCCGGGATCGCTGCGGAAGCAGGCCAGGATGATCAGCAGGATCGGACCGATGATGAGCGAGATCAGCGCAAAATAGGTCGGCTTGCCGAAATCATGGAGGCGCTTGGCCGTCACGGCGAAGGTGGCCCAGGCCGAGATCAGCAGCACGCCCCAGCATATCATGGCCCAATTCTGGCTGGCGGTGGTGTTCAGCTCCACCCGCGCGAACTGGTAGAACGGGAAAAACTGGACAAGCACCAGCAAAACCCCGGCCAGCGCATAGGCGACCGGGCTCAGCCGCCCTGAAAGGCTGAAGAACAGCCAGAGGAATTGCGATCTTTCAGACAATCGTGTCCGCTCCGTCAAGCATGTCTCCCGAAAGTGGGAACCGGTTTCGGGACTAAGACATGCGTAAAACCAAAAACCTAAAGCGCAGGCAGCGAATCTGAAAGATCGCGACGCGCTTTAGGCAGGATCAATCGCGCAGCAATTCGTTGATCGAGGTCTTGGAACGGGTCTTTGCGTCGACGCGCTTGACGATGACGGCGCAGTAGAGGCTCGGGCCCGGCTCGTTGTTCGGGAAAGGCTTGCCGGGCAGCGATCCGGCGACCACCACCGAATTCGGCGGCACCTCGCCGTAAAAGACCTCGCCGGTGGCGCGGTCGACGATCTTGGTCGACTGGCCGATGAACACGCCCATGCCGAGCACCGAGCCTTCGCGCACGATGCAGCCTTCGACCACTTCCGAGCGCGCGCCGATGAAGCAATTGTCCTCGATGATGGTTGGGCCGGCCTGCATCGGCTCCAGCACGCCGCCGATGCCGACGCCGCCCGAAAGATGCACGTTCTTGCCGATCTGCGCGCAGGAGCCGACCGAGGCCCAGGTGTCGACCATGGTGCCCGAATCGACATAGGCCCCGACATTGACGAAGGACGGCATCAGCACCGCGCCCGGCGCGACATAGGCCGAGCGGCGCACGATCGAGGACGGCACGGCGCGGAAGCCGGCCTTCTCGAAGTCGACGGCGCTCCAGCCGTCGAACTTGGACGGCACCTTGTCCCACCACACCGCCTGGCCGGGACCGCCCTTGATGATCTCCATCGGGTTCAGCCGGAAGGAGAGCAGCACCGCCTTCTTCAGCCACTGGTTGACGTGCCACTTGCCGTCATCCCGCCGCTCGGCGACGCGGGCAACACCGCGATCGAGCAGGTCGAGCGCCGCCTGGATGGCGTCGCGCGTCTCGCCGCGCGTCGCGGTCGAAATCGTGTCGCGCTCCTCGAAGGCCTTTTCGATGGTCTTCTCGAGGCTCGCCAGATCGGGCTTCGACATGATTTCGCTCCATTACCAAGCTGTTAAGGGGCTGCGCCTTAACCTGTTTAAAAGTCGCGCGGACCCTATGTTAAGGCTCAATGGGGGTCAATCGCGCCTGCGTCACGGGACGGCGCAAGTAAGGGAATTGGACGGGTGGATTCGATGACTCCCATGGAAAAGGCGGGATGGACGCCGCTGCCGCATTCGGACGAGGACCTGGAACGCTCGAAAAGCGTGCCGGATACCCCGCAGACACGTGCCGAAACCTACCGGCTGGCCTGGAACGATCCCGACTTCATGACGCGGCGCGAATTGCGCGCGGTGCGGCTGCAGCTCGAGCTGCTGAAGCCCGAAATGATCCTGGCCGAACGCGGCATCCGCTCGACCGTCATCCTGTTCGGCGGCGCCCGCCTGCCGGAACCGGGCGGCGAGGCCTGGGCGGCGAAGAACGAGATGCAGAAGAAGAACCTCGAGGCGAACAGCAAATATTACGAGGAGGCGCGCAAATTCGCCCGTCTGTGCTCGCAGCAGTCGGCCACCTCCTATTATCGTGAGTATGTCGTCGTGACCGGCGGCGGACCTGGCGTCATGGAGGCCGGCAACCGCGGCGCCGACGATGTCGGCGCGCCGTCGATCGGCTTGAACATCGTGCTGCCGCACGAGCAGGCGCCAAACGTCTATGTCACGCCCGAGCTCTGCTTCAACTTCCACTACTTCGCCATCCGCAAGATGCATTTCGTCATGCGCGCCAAGGCCGTCGCGGTGTTTCCGGGCGGTTTCGGCACGATGGACGAGTTCTTCGAGACGCTGACGCTAATCCAGACGGGGCGCATGGAACGCGTCCCGGTCATCCTGTTCGGCAAGGCGTTCTGGCAAAGGGCTATCGATCTCGACTTCCTCGCCGAGCAGGGCACGATCTCGCCCGGCGATCAGGACATCATCGATTTCGTCGACACGGCCGACGAAGCCTGGGACATCATCCGCCGCTTCTACAAGTTGGGGGAGTAGGAACTGATGAATTGGAGAACTGAAGAATTGAGGAAAAAGGACGTTCGGATCGTTCGTCTGTTCTCCGGTTCTTCAATTCCTCAGTTCTCCAATTCCTCTACCCGGGACGGCATCCCGGCTCGGTCTGCTCACACCGGCAGCTCGACCAGCCAGCCATTCGAGTGCGCGAAGCGCACGATGGCCGCCCGTGAGCGGAGCTCGAGCTTCTCGGTTGCCCGCGTGCGGTAGGTCTCGATCGTCTTTATGCTGAGGTTGAGCCGGGACGAGATTTCCTTGTTGCTGTAGCCGAGCGCCACCAGCTGGATGACCGACCGCTCCCGGTCGCTGAGATTGCCAGGATCGCCCTGCGGGGCGCTGCGCGGGCTGAGCAGCCGCGCCGCGAGCGCCGGATCGACATAGTTGTCGCCCGCCAACACGCATCGGATGGCCTGCAGCAGATCCGTCGCCGTCGAGCGCTTGACCACGAAGCCGCGCCCGCCGGCCGCAAGCACCTGGCGCAGGCAGCCGGGGTCCTCATGCGCCGTCAGCGCTATGCAGCTGACCTCGGGAAAACGCTCGCCGAGCCGTTCGATGAGCGTGACTCCGTTGACGCCCGGAAGCGATATGTCGACCACGGCGACATCGGGCAGCGCCTTGCCGATCCCTTCGAGGGCATCCTCGGCATTTCCGGCCAGCCCGACGATCGTCAGATCGTCCTGGCTGTTGATCATCGCGCCGACCCCGGACAAGATGATCGGGTGGTCGTCTACCACAAATATCCGCCTGCAGCACACCTTAAAACCTCCATCAGTCGATGAAAGGGTCCTTCACCTGGAAGAGGCCCTCTTGTTCTTGATGGTCTAGGCAACTGCCCCGCCTCATGCGGGACGCCCGTCTGTCTCGGCAAGCCGCGGAGGCGGCCGCTGCGGGTAAAGCCATCCCCGCCTAACCCATGATGCGCGGACTATAAGCCGGGACTAAAGTCCGGGATGTGCGGCGCTTCACGTAATCCTTACGTCCACGGAAGAAGCCATTTCCGGCTTGATCACATCGATGCGAAAACTGTCCATCAGCCGGCGAGGGGCGCATCGGCGTAGAGGGTGGTCCCCCTGCCCTTGGCGGTTTCAACCGACAATTTGCCGCCCACCAGCGCAAGGCGCTCTCTCATTCCGGCAAGCCCCAGATGGCCGGGTCCGGGCTCGGCGCCGGCGTCAAAGCCGTGGCCATCGTCCTCGATCGTCAGGCGCATCCGATCGTCCTGGATATGCGCCGTGACGCTTACGCGGCTTGGCGCGGCATGCTTGCCGATATTGGTGAGAGCCTCCTGCGCAATCCGGTAAAGCGTGAGCGCGATCTCGGCGGGCAGCGGGCTTGAAAGGGCTTCGAGGTCCATCTCGCATTGAATGCCGAGCTGGCCGCAAAGCACGCTGGCCAGGTCCTCGACCGAGGCTTGCAGGCCGAGACGATCGAGATCCGCGGGTCTAAGGCTCCAGGCGGCGTCATGCACCCGGGCGCTAAGCCGGTCGACAAGCATCGCCGCGCGTTCGAGGCGGGCGTCCATGTCCCGCGAGTCGGCGCGAACGATGTGCAATTCGAGCGCGATGCTGGCCAGCATCTGGCCCAGATCATCGTGCAGCTCGCGCGACAGGCGCAGGCGCTGCTCTTCCTGCACGACAATCAAACGCCGCGCCAGCCTACGGCGCAGGGCCGTATCGTCCTTGCCTGTAGTAGTCATACCCCACCCACATCAACCTTCTCTTCCCATTGCCGTCGCGGGGGGTCGCAAGTCACCTGCGGGTCGGCGAGAAAAGGCATGAATGTCCGTATAATATACACCCGCCAGATGCGGTTGTGCCTGTCAGTTTTTTCCCGATTACTTCAACTTTTCCTGACATGGGATCAGCACAAAAACCGACGAAGCCTGCCGATCAGCCCGAATGTATCGACGCTATTTCTGCGTGCATCCTTCAAGCGTCCTCCCGGTCATCTTGAACTGGCCGGGAAGCTCAACGCAAACCAAGGAGAACGTCATGAAAAAGCTCATTCTGGCCGCGGCCGTCCTGTCGGCTCTGACCGGTTCGGCATCCGCATTTTCGGTCGGTAGCGGCAATGGCAATGGCAATGGCAATGTCGGTGTCGGCAACGGCAACGGCAACGGCAACGCCAATACCGGCGCCTTCAACGGCAACTTCAACGGCAACGGCAACTTCGGCCTCGGAAACGGCAACGGAAACGGAAACGCCAACATGGGCGCCTTCAACGGCAACTATAACGGCAATCTGAATGCCGGCGCCGCCAACGGCAACGGCAACGGCAACGGCAACTTCGGCCTCGGAAACGGCAACATCAACGGCAACGGCAACTTCGGCATCAGCAACGGCAATGCCAACGGCAACGGCAACCGGGGCGCCGGCAACGGCAACGGAAACGGCAACGCGAACCACTAGCGCCGTCCAAACCGCAGCGTCGCCAAGCCTTGACTTGGAAAGACGCTGAGGTCTCTGGGATCGCCGAGCCACGCGCCCGTCCCCCGCGCAAGGCTATCGCGACATGTCGCCGGCGGTCCCAGTCCTTTTTTGCAGCCCGGTTCTTTTCGAAACAGGTCCCAATTTCAAAAGCTAAGCCATGGAAGGAGCTCGCAGATGAAACGTTACGTCATACCTGCGCTATGCCTGGGGTTGTTGAGTGCAACCGCGGCGAAGGCTGACACCACGACTGGCAGCCAGGCCTTCGGCATGTCGGCTGTCCAAGGGGCGGTCGGCAAATACGGCCAAGCCATTGGTTCGAACGTACGCAGCATGAACCCGCTCGGCAGCTTCGGCGGCAATCTCGGCTACAAGAACAGCGGCACCGGCAATGTCGGCGCCTTCAACAGCGGCACCGGCAATGTCGGCGCTTTCAACGGCAACAGCAACACCTCGCCGACAAGCGGCAATGGCAACATTGGCGCCTTCAACGGCAACTCCAACACCGGCCAATATAACGGCAACAGCAACATCGGTGCCGGCAACGGCAACTTCAACGGCGGCTCGTTCAACGGCAACGGCAATGTCGGCGGCTTCAACGGCAACCACAACGGCCGGGGAAACCACTGATGACCGGCTTGAGATCATCCGCGTCCGTTCGGCCTCGGAAGCGCCGGGCGGCGGCGAAGCTGTTTGATGGCAACGGCCTCGCGCTAGGCACGCTGCTTGCCGCGTTCCTGGCCGCCGACGCCTCGACCCTGGTCAGGATTTCCGACCTTCCGATCGGCGTCGGCATCGCCAACGGCCTTGGCAACACCGGCAATTTCAACGGCCATGGGAATACCGGCAACTTCAATGGCAATGGCAACAGCGGCAACTTCAATGGCAATGGGAATACCGGCAACTTCAACGGCAATGGGAATACCGGCAATTTCAACGGCAACGGCAATGCCGGAAGTTTCAGCGGCAACTTCAATGGCGGCAGCTTCAACGGCAACGCCAATTGCGGCAATGGCCACGGCAACGGCTACTCGTCCGACGGCAATGGCAACGGTACGGGAGCCGCGGGCAATCCGGGCTTGTGCCGGTTTTTGAAGGAGCTGAACGGCCGACTGGGACTGCCGCCCGGCACGATTCCGGGTTTCGACTAGATCGGTTCACCGTTTCACGGAAACGGCGAACCACTCTATCTCTTTGTTTTTACGCAATTCCGGACGGAAAAACGCTCACACTTTTCCTGGAATTGCTCTAGGCCGTGGAATGCAACGGAGCAGAATTCTGCACTGCGGCAACGCCCGGAAGTCACGGAATGGATCCTCGGGTCTATGCGCGTCGCTTCGCTCCTTGCTCCGCCCGTGGATGACGATCGCGATGGGCGTTTCGGCCCATCGCTAAGGCGTGCCTATGCAAACATAGTTCAGGCCACGACGTCGACGATCGCGGTCAGGAAGCCCGCGAGGTCGTCGGTGACGAAATCGACGTCGTCCTCATTTGCCGGGTCGCGTTCCCAGATCTCCGAAAAGGTCGGCTCGAAATTGCGCGGCACCACCAGCACGGTCGTCATGCCGAGCGTTTTCGGCACGGCCAGATTGCGCGCCAGATCTTCGAACATCACCGCATTATGTCCGGTCACCGAGTGCAATTCGGCAAAGCGCTCATAAGTCTGGCGCTCCGGCTTGGGGTTGAGCCCCGCCGCGACGATGTCGAAGATGGCGTCGAAATGCTCCAATATGCCGAGTTGGCGCGCGGTGCGTTCGGCGTGCCTGCGATCGCCGTTGGTGAAGATGAATTTGCGCCCCGGAAGCTGGCGGATCGCGGCGCCCAGCACAGGGTCCGGCACCAGCCTGGAATAGTCGATGTCATGCACCTTCTCGAGGAAATCGTCGGGATCGATGCCGTGCCGCTTCATAAGCCCGTTCAGCGTCGTGCCATATTCCAGGTAGAGTTCCTTCTGCAGCTTGCGCGCTTCGTCGCGCGAAAGCGTCAGCAGCTCCCCGACATAGGCGGTCATCTTCACGTCGATCTGGGCGAACAGGTTCGAGTGATGCGGATAGAGCGTGTTGTCGAGGTCGAACACCCAGTCCGTGACATGGGCGAAGCGGGTGGGATCGGGTGTCGTTGTCATGGATTTCTTATGGCATGCCGACGCTGAATTTATCCACAACTTATGCGCGTCACAAAGTGTGAAAATGGCGTCTCACTTCAAATTTTAAAAGTCTTGGAAAGGTCGCCTTCAGCGCTTGCTGGCACAGAAGCTCTCCGTTGGGAGCAAATGATGAGTCGCATATTTCTGAAGGCCGCTGCCGTGGCGTTCGCTTCGGTCGCCGTCTCGCTGTTGTTGACGCTGATTGTGGTTCCGGCAATGGGCTTTCCGATGAGCCGCACCGTCTGGCTGGCCTCGACGGTTTGCCCGCTCGTGCTCGCCTGGGGCGCCAGCGCCAGCAGCTTCTGGCAGAGCGACCGGTTGCAGAATGCCCATCGCGAGCTTGCCCGGGCACACGCGCAGCTCGCGGCGGCGCACCGGCGCCTGTCGGACAAGGCAAGCCGCGACGACATGACCGGCATGCTCAACCGCGAAACCTTCTTTGCCGCGCTCGACGGGTCGCGGCCCAAGAGCGATCGCGGCGCGCTGCTCATCATCGACGCCGATCATTTCAAGAGGATCAATGACGGCTACGGTCATCTGACGGGAGACGAAGCGCTGCTTCTGATCGCCGGCGCCATCGAACGCGGCATTCGCAGCGGCGACGTGCTCGGCCGCATCGGCGGCGAGGAATTCGCGGCGTTCCTGGTCGGCGCCAGCGAACCGGAAGCCAAGCATATCGCCGAGCGCATCCGCCGCGAGGTCGAGCTGATCCGTTTCCGCCCCGTCGATGAGCGGACCGTGCCGCTCACGGTCTCGATCGGCGGCATAAGCTGCGGCGAGAGCGCGACCGTTTCCGATTTGATGCGCGCCGCCGATCGCAGGCTTTACGAGGCCAAGAATCGCGGCCGCAATCTTTCGATCCTCGACCGCGAGCTTCCGGAAGCGGCTTGAAACCTCGCCGCGGGCGTCATGCATGTCGCCCAAAAGCGCAGCGGCTTTGGGACAACGACATGCATCAAACAAAAACTCAAAAGCGCGGCGGCTGAATCGGGTTCAGCGCGACGCGCTTTAGGAAAACCCTAACCATGTCCATACTCAACCGCGCTAAACTTTCTCGTGTAACGGCGTTTTCACCTAGCTTTGGCACGGAATTAGCCTTCTCGGCGGCATCTGTGCCGTTCAGGAACGGCATGCGTGGATCGAAGACCCTATCGAGAGACGTGTCATGAGCAAGTTCGTAAGAGAAATGTCGCGTCGCGCCATCGTGCAGGCGCTGATCGCGCTGCCCGCGCTGTCGCTGTTCCGCAGCCAGCAGCCCGTGGTCGACCCCGATGAAATCGTCGAGATCAATGGCTGGATCCTGCGGCGGAGCGACCTCGCATGATCTTCGACAGCTACGAAGCCTATAAGCAGGTGGGCTTCAAACCCAAGGTCTGCATCCTCGGCTCCGGCCCGGCCGGCACGACGATCGCCAGGAAGCTGGGCTCGGCCGGCATTCCGGTCGTCGTCCTGGAGGCCGGCTCACGCGAATTCAGCGACGAGTCGCAGGATTTCTACCGTGGCAAGACGGTCGGCGATTTCTACTTCGACCTCGACATCACCAGGCTGCGCTTCATCGGCGGCTCATCCAACCACTGGGCCGGCTGGTGCCGCGTGCTCGACAAGCAGGATTTCGAGCCCAAGGCATGGGCGCCGGACACCGGCTGGCCGATCAGCCGCGCCGATATCGAGCCCTATCTCGGCGAGGTTCGTGACATCCTTGAGCTTCCGGCATTCCGTCCGGACGTCCCGGTTTCGGACGACATCCGCTGGGTGCAATTGATCAAGAGCCCGGCAGTGCGCTTCGGCGAGAAATTCGCCGACGAGCTCGACAAGAGCAAGAACATCGCCGTTGTGCTCAACACCTATGCGACCGAGCTTACCGGCGACGGCAAGCGCGTCGCCGGCGCGAAGCTGTGGTCGAACGGCCAGGACGCCGGCAGCTTCAGCGCGGACTATTTCGTCACCTGCACCGGCGGGCTGGAGAACTCGCGGCTGCTCTTATGGTCGAACGAGCGGTCGAATGGTGGCGTGGTGCCGAACGCGGCGGCGCTCGGTCGCTACTGGATGGAGCATCCGACCTTCGAGGGCGGCAACGCCATCCTCGCCAATTACACGGAGTTCGAGGCCGACGACTCGAACGAAGCCTTCTTTTCGCCGACGCTTGCCGCGATGGAGCGGCTGCAGATCATGAATTTCGGCATCCGTCTGATCGAGTCGCCCTATCCCAATGTCAAGAAGCTGATCGCCGACCTCGCCTGCACGGCGCCCAACATGGCGGAGTGGATGTCGTCCCAGCTTGACCAGAAGCTGCGCTGCGCTGCGCAGCTTTATGTCGCCTGGGAGCAGGCGCCCCTCGCCTCGAACCAGATCGAGCTGTCGAAGGCCGATGTCGACCACGCCGGCGTGCCGCGCATCGAACTGCACTGGAAGAAGTCGCCGCTCGAGCGCCGCACGCTGCTCGAGGGCCTGAAGCTTTTCGGCACGACCATGGCGCAGAAGAATCTCGGCCGCGTCCGCATCGACGACTGGATCAGCAATGGCGGCGATTACCCGACCAATGAGGAGACGGCGGGCCACCACCATATGGGCGGCACCCGTATGGGCACCGATGTCTTGAAGAGCGTCGTCGACGCCAACTGCAAGGTGCACGGCATGGACAATCTCTATATCAGCGGCTCCTCGGTGTTCTGCACGTCGGGCCAGTGCAACCCGACGACGACCATCACCGCGCTCGCCTGCCGCCTCGGCGAGCATCTTGGCAAGGTGATCGCCGTCTGATCTCCGAAACGCCGGCGGCGCCGGCACCTGGACTGGCGACCGGCGCCGCCCTGGCGCGTCTTTTGAGGAATGCCAGCTCGCTTACAGTCCGTAGACGGCGACGCGCACCAGCACGGCCGCAGCGGCAAGCGCCACCAGCAGGATGCCGAGGCCGATGGGCGAGCCCCAGCCATACCATTCCATCGCCAGCTTGGCGTATTTGTATTCCTCCTCGTTCGAGAGCGGGGTGTGCTGTTGAATCAAGCTCATTGTTCACTCCTTGTCGGCGACTTTGCCCTTGCCTTGCAAAAAGCGTCATCGCATATTGATACGATAACCTGAATGTTATGCAGATTGATAGTTAGATGATCGAAATAAACTCGTCAAGCACGAAACGCGATGAAATGGCCAGAGACGTCGGCCTCGCCGTCATGCGCTGGCAGGACGCCACGCAGGCCTATGACGAGGCGGTGGGCGCGCGGCTCGGGCTGATCGCGGCCGAGCGGCATTGCCTGGGTCTGCTCTATGCCGGGCCGCAATCGGCCGGCGCCGTGGCGGCGGCAACGGGTCTGACGCCGGCTGCGGTGACGGCGCTGATCGATCGGCTTGAGGCGCGCGGCTACGTCACCCGCACCCGCAGCCTGGAGGACCGGCGCAAGGTGGTGATCGAGGCGACCGCGCAGACCAGGGAACTGTCGGAGCGCTACTACGGCACGATCGCGCGCGAGGGCGAGAAGGTGGTGGCGAGCTTCAGCGATGCGGAGCTGGCGACCGTACTGCGCTTCATCAATGCGGCGCTCGAGCTGCAGAGCGAGCAACTGGCCCGGATCAAGGCCGAGCCCGACAAAGCATGACTAGTGGTTCTGCACAGGGATTCCTTTCCGTGAAATCGCTGCAAACGCTGGGGATTGGCTGAAGCCTTCCAACCTCGTCATTCCAGGGCGGAGCAGCCGCGAAGCGGCGTCGCGGAGACCCCGGAATCCATTCCGTTACCTCGATCTAAAGGTGCAGCAGAGCAGAATTCTGCACCGCAGCAGCACTCATGCGACACGGAATGGATCCTCGGATCTGCGCGCGTCGCTTCGCTCCTTGCTCCGCCCGTGGATGACGACTGGGTGGGCGTTTCGGCCAATCTCCAAGCATGCCGCCTGCCAACGCAAACACAGTCAACCGGTCAAAATCCGTATGCTGGGAAACTAATCGCAAAAGCACAAAGCGGCTCAGCGCCTGTCGGCAACCGAGCCGCCCTGAAACGTCGGTTGGGCGAAAACCGACCTCAGACCGTCGCCGGGTCGAGCGCCGGCTGACCCTTGAAACGTGAGACGATGCCGGCGAGATCGCCGCCGGCGAACGCATCGCGCAGCGCATCGAAGGATGGCAGCACGAAATAGGCGCGCTGGAACTTGTCGATCTCGTAGCCGGTGCGCATCACCGTCTCGAGCTTGAACGGCACATGGTGGGCGTCCTTGCTCTCGACCGCGAATTGCAGCTCGGTGAAGGACGACATCAGCCCGGCGCCGAAGGCCTTCAGCGGCTGGTCGGCTTCCTGGATGAGGCCGTATTCGGCGCTGTACCAGTAAAGCCTTGTGATCATCTCGTCGCCGCCGAGAGCGATCACGTCCTCGGCCTTCTCGCCATACATCTGCATGAAATCGGCGAACACCGGCTGGGTCAGGATCGGCACATGGCCGAAGAAATCGTGGAACATGTCCGGCTCGACGATGTAGTCGAGCTCCTTTTTCGTCCGCAGCCAGTTGGTGACCGGGAAGCGCCGGTTGGCGAGATGGTCGAAGAAGGGGCCGGCCGGAATGAGGCCAGGCACCGCGACGATCTCCCAGCCCGTCAGCCTGGTGAGCGTCTCGCTCACTTCGTCGAAATCCGGAATCTGATCGAGCAGGCCGAGCGCGGCGACGCCGTCCAGATAGGAACAGTGCGCGAGCTTCTGGGTCAGCTTCGTCTGGCGATCGCACAGCGTGCGCCATACTGCCTGTTCCTCGGCTGAATAGTCATAGCCTTGCGCCACGGTGAAATCGCTGCGGCAGACCGAATAGTCGCCGCGAAGGCCCTGCGCCGCACATTCGGCGGCGTAGTCGGTAACGCTGATCGTCATCATTTCCTCCTCGAAGATCGTGATCCGCGGATCGTGAAATGAAGTTTAGGGGCGGACGAGGAGGCAAATCAGCCTTGTTTGTAGCTTAACGGTGGATTCTGAGGTAAAGTCACTCCGATTAAGGAAAGATCGATAAGACATGCCTCAATTCGATGATTTCGAGATAAAGATGCTCGACATCCTGCAGCGCGACGGGCGCAAGCCCGTCTCGGAGCTGGCGCAGGAGATCGGCCTGTCGACCACGCCCTGTGCGCGCCGCTTCGAGGCCCTGCAGGAAACCGGCATCATCAAGGGCTTTGCCGCCGTGCTCAGCCGTCGCGCCGTCGGCCTGACGGTCGAGGTGTTCGTCCAGGTGCGGTTGGTCAGCCACAGCGACGGTTCGCCCGAAAGCTTCATCGCCGCCGTGCAGCGCATGGACGAGGTCTCGTCCTGCTGGACGATGACCGGCGACCACGATTTCCTGCTGCATGTCATGGTGCCGTCGGTGGACGATCTGAACGCCTTCGTCATGCACCGGCTGATGCGCCTGCCCGGCGTGCGCGACGTCCACACGCAACTGGTGCTGCAGAACATCAAAGGCCCGGGCCACGTGCCGCTCAGCCATCTGCGGAAGTAATCGGCAATCGGTCAGGACGGCGAACCGGCTTCGGTCTTGGCGTGCTCGGCCGGATTGGTGCTGTCGATCCACGTGCCGACAGTTGTCAGAGCGAATGAGAGCGCCAGCAATGCCAGACCCCGCCGCAGATAACGCCTTTCCTGCTTCAGCTCCTGCAGCGCCTTCTCCAGCAATTCATTCTCCTGCGCGGCGAGCAGTTCCTGGTTTTTCATCGTGAGCTTCAGCCCGCCGAGCTTGATCAGCGTACCTCGCGAGTCGATCGATCGGAAAGCCGGCGCGGCCAACAGGATGGCCGAGACGAAGCCGCAAACGCCGCCCCCCAGCAACAGCCATGTCGCCGATCCGCCCATCACTCGCTTTCCTTGAGCGTCCGCGGCGGCTCCGGGATCGGCTCGGCCGGCGCGGCTGAGGCCGGCGTCCCGATGGCCGCTCTCCGCGACTCCATCTCCCTGGTCAGAATTTCCAGACTTTCGGGAATGGCCTCCGGCGCGGCTTCCCTCGAAACGGCAAACTCGCGCGCTTCCTCGAGCGCGACGTCGACCGCGACCGATCTTTCGCCCGAACGACTGCCATCATGCACCGCCACGACGGTGCCGGTGATTCCGGCCGGCATGCGCAGCGATGTATCGCGTACCGGTCCCTTCTCGCCGAAGATGGCGCGCAGCAGTCGGGTTTCCGGGCTCTCCGTCGAGTCGTCGCTGATGGGAGTCGTCTTGCCGACGAGGATGTCTCCCTCGCGCAGGCGGACACCAACCCTGGCAATCCCATTGTCGTCGAGATGCCGCAACGCCTCGTCGCCGGCATCGGGGATGTCGCGGGTTATCGTTTCGGGCCCCAGCGCGGTGCCGCGCGCGGCTATGCGATAGGTCCGCAGGCGCGCCGGGGCGGCGACGTCTGCTACCCTGGCTTCTCCGGCGTCGGCCTCTGCCCGCCAACGCTCGGCCAGTGGCTCTTCCGCAAGTCCAGCCGCCATGGCCGTTGGAGTCGCCACGGCCCGCATCGGCGCTGCGGCAGTCACCGCGTTCTTCTCCTCGGCATGCAAGCTCAGCCGCGCGCCGCACGCGTCGGTGAACAGATAGATGAAATCCAGAGGCGGCAGAAAATCCAGCACGCCGCTTTCCACCTGCGAGATGCGCGCCTGGCTGACGCCGAGCTTGGCGGCAATCGCCTGCTGGGTCAGGCCGGCCTGCTTGCGCAAGCCGCGCAATAGCGCCGCGGTCTCGCGAGCGGCGCGCACGCGCAACAGAGGGGCGGCATAGACGCCGTCCTGCTCGATTTCGCCGAGCAGCCTCGAATTATGGTCGCTCATAGGATCCATTCCAATTCCGATCCGACCGACAATCGCCACCTCACCAGGTCGAGAAATGCCGGTTTCGTCGTCTTGCCGCCATCCGGCCCCGTCGCCCGCTCGGATCCGACAAGGCAAAAATCGAATGTCTGGGCGCGTCCGTCGCCTGGAATCGTGGCCGCGATCCGGAACGACATCGACTGGAAGGTCCAAACGTCCTGGAAGCCCTCCCGCTGCCAGAGACCTCGCCTCTCGATGAACCCGTTTCGCCCGATGTCTGCGAGTTCATAAAGACAACCGATGACCGCTGCGGCGTGGTCGCTGTCGATGACTTGGCGCAACCATTGCTCAATCTCGTTTCCGGCGTGAAAACCGGGTCCGCTGCGCACCCAGATTCTCACCGTCTTCTCCGAGAATATAATCCCTGGATTATAAAATGTCCAGATTGATCGGTGGAGAGCCGCGCGGCGGTCACATACCGCGGATGATTTTTGCGGAGATGCTGCACCAAAATTGCCGAACCCAAGCCAATTCCCACCCCGGGTGGAAGGCTAGGACTCGCGGACCATCACCGCAAGAGGTCCGCCATGAACATCGTGCTGATCAATCCGCCGCACACGGCCATAGGCAGCCGCGTGCCCGACGACCATCTGCCGCCGCTCGGCCTCTTGGCGATCGGCGGTCCGCTGATCGATTCCGGCCACCGGGTGCGCCTCGTCGACGCCGAGTTCGGGCCGATGCCGCTCGGCGTGCTGGTCGACGATGTTCTCGGTGGCGATCCGGATTTCGTCCTGATCGGCCATTCCGGCTCGACCTCGGCCCATCCGACGGCCTTGAAGATCGCGCAAATGATCAAGGCCCGGGCGCCGGGCGTCATCGTCATCTATGGCGGTGTCTTTCCGACCTATCATTGGCGCGACATCCTCGCCGCGAGCGACGTCTTCGACTTCATCGTGCGCGGCGAGGGCGAGGCGACCGCGACGGCACTGGTCGAGGCCATCGAGATGCGCCAGCCGGTGGCGAGCGTCGCCGGCATCGCCTATCGCGACGATCTCGGCCGCCCTGTCGCGACGCAACCGGCCATGACCATCGCCGATCTCGATGCCTGGCGCGTCGGCTGGGAGCTGATCGATCATCGCCGCTACTCCTACTGGGGCGGCAAGCGGGCGGTGGTCATGCAGTCCTCGCGCGGCTGCCCGCATCTGTGCAATTATTGCGGCCAGCGCGGCTTCTGGACCCGCTGGCGGCATCGCGATCCGGTCAAGCTCGCCAGGGAGATCGCCTGGCTGCATCGCGAGCACGGCGTCGAGCTGATCAACCTGGCCGACGAGAACCCGACCTCCTCGAAGAAGGCCTGGCGCGCCTTTCTCGACGCCGTGATCGCCGAGAACGTGCCGGTGCTGATCGTCGGCTCGACCCGCGCCGACGACATCGTGCGCGACGCCGATAGTCTTCATCTTTACCGAAAGGCCGGCGTCATTCGATGGCTGCTCGGCATGGAGAACACCGACGAGGAGACGCTGTCGCTGATCCGCAAGGGCGGCAGCACCAAGTCCGATCGTGAAGCGATCCGGCTGCTGCGCCGCCACGGCATCCTGTCGATGGCGACCTGGGTTGCCGGCTTCGAGGACGAGACGTTGCGCGATCTCTGGCGCGGCTTCCGCCAGCTTATCGCCTACGACCCCGACCAGATCCAGGCCCTCTATGTCACGCCGCACCGCTGGACGCCGTTCTTTCGCATCGCCCGCGACCGCAAGGTGATCCAGAAGGATGTTCGCCTCTGGGATTACAAGCACCAGGTGCTGGCGATGACACGGCTGAAGCCGTGGATGCTGTTCTTCGCCGTCAAGCTGATCGAGGTCGCCGTGCAATCGCGCCCGAAGGCGCTGGCGCGCATCCTGTTCCACCCCGACCCGGAGCAGCGTCATTCGATGCGCTGGTACACCAGGATGGGCCGCCGCGTCTGGTTCCGCGAGGTCTGGGGCTTTCTCGCTCGCGACGCCCGCGTCACGGATGGCCCGACATTAGCCGAATTCTGGGGCGCGCCGCAGGACGCCGAGGAGGAATCGATGGTCGTCAGGCGGACGGCCCGCAAGCCGGCTCTACCTGTTTTGGAAGGTAGAGCCGAGCCGGATGAAAAGAGATTAGCCGGATAATAATCTCTACGGAACGATCAGCGTGCCGGCGCCATGTTCGGTGAAGAGCTCGAGCAGCACCGAATGCGGCGTCTTGCCGTTGAGGATGACGACGCCCTCGACGCCGCGCTCGATCGCCTCGATGCAGGTCTCGACCTTCGGGATCATGCCGCCTGACACGGTGCCGTCCTTGATCAGCGCCTTGGCCTCGGCGACCGTCAGCTCGTCGATCAACTTCTTGTTCTTGTCGAGCACGCCGGGCACGTCGGTGAGGAAGAGCAAGCGCGAGGCGCGGCACGCGCCCGCGATTGCGCCCGCGAACGTGTCGGCGTTGATGTTGTAGGTATGGCCGTCGCGGCCGGGCGCCACCGGCGCCAGCACCGGGATCATCTCCGAGCGTGCCAGAAGGTCGAGCAGCGTGCGGTCTACCTCGACCGGCTCGCCGACGAAGCCGAGATCCAGCACCCGCTCGATGTTGGAATCCGGATCGATCATGGTCTTGCGCGCTTTTTCGGCGAACACCATGTTGCCGTCCTTGCCGCAGAGCCCGATCGCCCATTCGCCCTCGGCGTTGATCAGCGCCACGATCTCCTTGTTGATCGAGCCGGCCAGCACCATCTCGACGATCTCGACCGTCTTCTGGTCGGTGACGCGCAGGCCGCCCTCGAACTTGGATTCGATGCCCATCTTGGTGAGCATGGCACCGATCTGCGGCCCGCCGCCATGCACGACGATCGGGTTGACGCCGGACTGTTTCAGAAGCGCGATGTCGCGGGCGAAGGCCTTGCCGAGCTCATGATCGCCCATGGCATGGCCGCCATATTTCACCACCACCGTCTTGTTCTCGTAGCGCTGCATATAGGGCAGCGCCCTGGAAAGCAGCGCGGCCTGCATTTCGGCGGTGGCGGCGATGTCCGTCATCGGTGGGTTCCCGGCTTCTAGGAAAGACGGCGGCGTCTTAGCGGGAATTGCCGCAGGGGGCAAACGGCTTTGCGCTCACAATGACGAAATCGTGCCGAGCTTCTAGGCAGGCACCTTGAGCGGCGCCCGCCGCTTCAGCCATCCCGAAAGCTTCTCCATCTGCGCGGCGAAGGACAAAAGCGTCTCCTCGTCGCCGGGGCGCCCCGCCGCCTGGACACCGAGCGGCAGGCCGCCCGCCGTGACATGCACCGGCAGCGCGATCGACGGCTGGCCGGTGACATTCTGAATCGCCGGCCAGTGGGTGAACCACAGGCTCTTGTCCATCAGTTGGCCGAACAGCGCCTTGACCTTGAGCAGGCGGGTGAGATGCAATTTGTCGAGCAGGTTCTCGATGACTTCGTCGGCGCCCTTGGGATCCATCGAACCGCAGGCCAAAGGCGGGTGCGCGATGATCGGCATCAGCACGGCGTCGAAGCGCGCGGTCTCTTCGATCAGCCGCCGCGCCGTGGCGTTGAGCCGCTGCACACCCTCATAGACCTCGCCGGCGGACAACATTTCGCCAAGCCGGGTGAGCACCCGCGTCGAGCGCTCGACCTCGCCGGTCACCGGCCGGCCGACGCGCTGCGCCTCGCCCCGCATCGTGCCGGCAACGGCCGAGGCGACCGTCTTGCAGAAATCGGCGATGAAGTCGCGGCCGATGAAAGGCAGGTCGATCTCCTCCACCGTGTGGCCGCCTTCGCGCGCCAGCGCCACCGCGGTGTCGAGCGCCGCAAGCGTTTCGACCGAGATCGGCAGGCCGAGCGGCGATTTGCGGTAGACGGCGAGGCTGAGCTTGCCCGGATCGCGCGCCGCGGCGACCGCGAAGAACCCTTGCGGCGCGCGTGCCGTGTAGGGCGAGAGCGGATCGGCGCCATGGGTGAGGTCGAGCAGAAGCGCGGTATCGCGCACCGAGCGGCTGACGGCATGGTCGACGACCATGCCGTACCAGCTTTCGCTGACCAGCGGCGTCAGCGGCACGCGGCCGCGCGAGGTCTTCAGGCCGACCAGCCCGCTGCAGGCCGAAGGCACGCGGATCGAGCCGCCGCCGTCGGAGGCATGCGCCACCGGCACCACGCCCGCCGCCACCAGCGCGGCGGAACCACCGGACGAGCCGCCGGTCGTATGACCGGTGTTCCAGGGATTGCGGGTGATGCCGAAGCGGGCAGACTCCGTCATCAGCCTCAGCCCATGCTCGGGCGAGGTGCTGGTTGCGATCGGGATCAGGCCGGCTGCGAGATAACGCTCGACCATCACCGAGTTGAAATCGGCGGTGAAGGGCGCGATGCGGCTGCCGCCATGGATCGGCACGCCCTTGAGGCCGATGCCGAGATCCTTGAGCGCGAACGGCACGCCGGCCAGCGGCAGCGTGCGGTCGACGGTCTTCGCCCGTGCCCGCGCGGCGTCGTAAAGCGGCGTGGCAATGGCGTTGATGTCGGGCCGCGTCGCCTCGGCGCGCGCGATCGCCGCGTCGACCAGCTCTTGCGGCGCGATTTCGCCTCGATGCACGAGATCGCCAAGCCCTGTCGCATCCTGCTCCCAAAGCACGTGCTCGATCGACATCCGCATCCCCGCTCTTTTCGAAGAGGCTAGAGCAATTCCAGGAAAAGTGTGAGCGGTTTTCCGTCGGGAATTGCGCCAAGACAAGCAGGAGGAGATAGAGCGGTTCGCCGTTTCCGTGAAACGGTGAAACGCTCCAGCCGCGCCCGATTTGCTTGGCAATGGACCATGCCGAAGTGTGTCGGATCAGCCCGCGGCCGTCGGTAAACAAGGCTTCCGGCACCCGTTGCAAATAAATCGCAATCTTCTAATTTGCCGCTATGGCGCCGCAGGACATCAGCAAGCTGATTGTCCGGACTTCGATGAAGGACCGGGCCGCGTTCGATCTGCTCTACAGGCAGACCAGCGCGAAACTTTTCGGCGTCTGCCTTCGTGTCTTGAGGGACAGGGGAGATGCGGAAGAAGCGCTGCAGGAAGTCTTTGTCAAGATATGGACGAAGGCGGATCGTTTCGCGGTTTCCGATCTGAGCCCGATTTCCTGGCTGGTGGCCGTTGCACGCAACCATGCGATCGATCGCATCCGGGCGCGGCGCAGTCCTTCTGCCAACATCGACATAGCCCTCGACGTCGCCGATCCGACGCCGGGACCCGAGGCCATGGCTGTGGCGGGCGGCGAGACCGAACGCATCTACCATTGCCTCGACGAACTGGAAAAAGACCGGGCGGCGGCCGTCCGGGGCGCCTATTTGAGCGGCGAGAGCTATGCCGAGCTGGCGGAGCGCTTCAAGGTTCCGCTGAACACGATGCGGACTTGGCTGCGGCGAAGCCTGCTCAAACTTAGAGAATGCCTGGAAAGATGACGCTGGCGGAAGACAACGGACCGGAACGTAGAGGCGACGACCTGCTCGCCGCCGAATACGTTCTCGGCTTTCTGGCCGCCGACGAACGCCAGATCGCGTCCCGTCGCATCGACACCGAGACGGCATTCGCCCGCCTGGTCGATGCCTGGGAGGTCCACTTCGCGCCGATGGCCGCGGCCTATGCCGCGGTCGAGCCGCCGGCTTCCGTGAAGGTGGCGATCGACCGCGGCCTGTTCGCGTCGTCGGCGTCCACGTCCACGCCGTCCAGCAGCAGCCTGTGGGCGAGCCTGGCGTTTTGGCGCGGCCTCGCCGCCGCGGCCATTGCCGCTTTGGCCGTCTATGCCGCCCTGCCTTACGTCAATCCGCCCGTCACGCAGCCGCAGACCCGGCTTGTCGCCTCGCTGGCCGCCGACAACAGCAATGTCAAATACCTTGCCGTCTATGACGCCGCCCGCCACGAGGTCGGCCTGTCGCTGGTCTCCGGCGACCGCGGCGCCGGCAAGGATTTCGAGCTCTGGATGATCGAGGGCAAGAACGCGCCGGTCTCGATGGGCGTCATTCCCGCCGGTCCGACGGCGCGCATGGCCGTCACCCCGGCCGTCCAGCAGAAGCTCGCGCAAGGCGCCGTGCTCGCCGTCAGCCTCGAGCCGACCGGCGGCTCGCCGACCGGCCAGCCGACCGGCCCTGTCGTCGCCGCGGGTGACCTGAAGGGCATCTGATCTCGATCGGCATATTCTCAAAGACTAATTAAAGTCTATTCCAAGCCTTTGATAAGCGGTGGAAGTCAGCTTTCGCTACAGGTGATGTGAGAGAAATAAATCGAACGAATAAAAAATCTCTCGACGCGCGTGAAACTAACCTTTTTCGAGCCCGTATCTCCTCGTGTTCCCAAGGACGGGAAGAAACAACCCGAGGAGACTGACATCATGCGTAAACTCGCCACCCTTTTGCTCGCCTCTACGCTCGGCTTTTCCGCGCTCGGGGCGGTCGCCTATGCCGCCAATCCGATGGTCGGCGGCGCCCCGATGTATGCCAAGAAGAACATCATCGAGAACGCCGTCAATTCGAAGGACCACACCACCTTGGTCGCCGCGGTCAAGGCAGCCGGCCTGGTCGACACGCTGCAGGGTGCTGGCCCCTTCACCGTCTTCGCACCGACCAACGAGGCCTTCGCGGCGCTGCCGCCCGGCACGGTCGACACGCTGCTCAAGCCCGAGAACAAGGACAAGCTGACCAAGGTGCTGACCTGCCATGTCATCGCCGCCAAGGCGCTGGCCGCCGACGTCGCCAAGATGGCCAAGGCCGATGGCGGCGCCCATCAGGTCAAGACGGTCGGCGGCTGCGAGCTGACGCTGAAGGCCAAGGACGGCAAGGTCACCGTCACCGACGAGAATGGCAATGTCGCCCACGTCACCATCGCCGATGTCCGCCAGTCGAACGGCGTCATCCACGTCATCGACAAGGTTCTCTTGCCGAAGATGTAACAAAGCGGACCTGGCCGGCGAAGACATGGCTGAGCGCCGGCCGCGACATCCAAGATCCGCGCCGCCGGCAAGGGTGTGCTCCGCGTCGTCCCGCCAGGGGCGCGCGGAGCAGCAATTCCAGGAAGGCGCGAAGCAGTTTTGCGTCTGGGATTGTTCAACATGACGGATAGCGCGTCACCGGCTTTTGATTTCCGGATGGCGCTCTATCTTGGCAAAATGCGTCAGGAGGAACGGCCATGAACCGTCGCGACTTTCTCTGGAGCGGGGCTGCCGTTGCCGCTCTCATCGTCGGATCCGGGGCGATGCTGCGCGCCGGCGGACCCAAGCCCGCTCTCGCCGCCGAGACCTTCGAGGTCACCAAGACCGATGCCGAATGGCATGCCATTCTTTCGAACGAGGCCTTCGACGTGCTGCGCAAGCAGGGCACGGAATATCCCGGCACCAGCCCGCTGCTCAATGAGCATCGCAAGGGCATCTTCGCCTGCGCCGGCTGCGACCTGCCGGTCTATTCGTCGGAGACGAAGTTCGATTCCGGCACCGGCTGGCCGAGCTTCTACCAGGAGATCGCCAACGCCATCGGCAAGACCGGGGACAATTCGCTCGGCATGACCCGCACCGAGGTGCATTGCCGACGCTGCGGCGGCCATCTCGGCCATGTCTTCGACGACGGCCCGCCGCCCACCGGCCTGCGCCATTGCATCAACGGCGTGGCGCTCAGCTTCAAGCCGGCGTCTGCCTGAGCAGGCCCCGGCGCCAACACAGGTCAATCGCATAGGGCAGCGCCCCCCTCATCCGGCCGCTTCGCGGCCACCTTCTCCCCGAGGGGAGAAGAGGTTGGCGCCGGCGCCGACAGTCTCCTCTCCCCTCGGGGAGAGGTCAGCCGAGCGAAGCGGAGGGCTGGGTGAGGGGGAGCGCCCTATGCGATTTCTCCCAAAAGAATGACCCCGGAAATCGTCGCCGATTTCCGGGGTCACGCGTTGAGGAAGCCAGGCGGGGGTTCCGGCTCCTCAATGGCCTCCGCCGCCACCGCCGCCCTGCTGGGCCGGCTTGTTGATGAACAGCACGAAGAATCCGAGCGAGGCGAACAGCACCGTCAGCATCATGAACACGTCCATGAAGGACAAAAGCGCCGCCTGCTGCTGCACCATGCCGGACAGTTTCGAGATCGCGGCCGTCGTGGCATCGAGCCCGGCGGTCTGCTCGAAATTCTGCGTCATGTTCTGCAGCTTCTCCTGCGCCGCCGCGCTGCCCCACTGCACATGCTCGGAAAGCCTTGCATAATGGAAGGCGTTGCGGTCGATCAGCACCGTGTTGATCACCGCGAGACCCACAGCGCCGCCGAGGTTGCGGGTCAGGTTGAACAGGCCCGACGCATTCTTCAGCCGGTCCGGCGGCAGCGTGCCGAGCGCGATGTTGTTGATCGGCACCATGCACAGCATCATCGAGCAGCCGCGCAGGATCTGCGGGATAAGCAGCTCATAAAAATCCCAGTCGGCGGTGAGATGCGTCATCCACCATGTGCCGGTGGCGAAGCCGAGGAAGCCGATCATCATCATCAGCCTGAGATCGATCTTGTTCGACAGGATGCCGGCAATCGGCGCGGTGAAGAACATCGCCAGGCCGCTGACGAACAGCGCCTCGCCGATCATCATCGAATCGTAGCCGCGGATGCGCCCCAGGAACACCGGATAGAGGTAGGTGAGCCCGTAAAGGCCGATGCCGACGACGAAGGAGAACAGCGAGCCGAAGGCGAAATTGACGTTGCTGAACGCCCTGAGGTCGACGATCGGCTCCTCGGCGGTGAAGACGCGCCAGAAGAAGATGATGCCGCCGATGGTCATGATGACGGCGCAGGCAAACACTGCCGGCTCCTGCAGCCAGTCATGGTTCGGGCCTTCCTCCAGCACATATTCCATGCAGCCGAGGAAGGCGGCCATGCCGGCCAGGCCCCACCAGTCGAACTTGGAGAACAGCTTCAGGTTGGGCTTGTCGAAATCGATCAGCGCCCAGGCCGCCGTCGCCACCAGGATGCCGGGCACGACATTGATCAGGAACAGCCAGTGCCAGGACATGGCGTGGCTGATATAGCCGCCCACCGTCGGGCCGATCGTCGGCGCCAGCGTCGCCACCAGGCCGATCATCGGCGAGACGACGGCGCGCTTGGAGGGCGGGAAGATGGTGAAGGCGGCCGCGAAGACACTGGGGATCATGCCGCCGCCAATGAAACCCTGGATGGCGCGGTAGACGATCATCTGGTCGATGTTGGTGGCGGTGGCGGCGAGCGCGCTGGCCGCGGTGAAGCCGGCCGCCGCGGTGGTGAACAGCACGCGCGTCGACAGCATGCGGCTGAGGAAGCCGGATAGCGGGATCATCACCACCTCGGCGATCAAATAGGCGGTTTGCACCCACGGGATCTCGTCGGAGCTGGCCGAGAGGCCCGCCTGGATTTCCGACAGCGATGCCGAGACGATCTGGATGTCGAGGATCGCCATGAACATGCCGAACACCATCGCCAGGAAGGCGACGACGCGGCGCACAGGCATATGGTCCGCGGGCAGGGCCGGCGCGGCGACGACCGGGCGTCCGGGCATTGATCCTGCGGTGATGGTTGCGGTTGCCATGTCATGGCCTCCCTAAGCAATTCTCGAGGACGAGCGTTGGCGGTCCCGGATTGCGTCGAAACGGATAAAGCAGGCTGGGCGGCCCGGCGCTCGAATGGCCACCGAACCGCCCCCCGATAGCCTAGTTGGTCGTCGAGGCCGGCGCGGTGCGGCTGTCGACCGCGACGACGACGCTCAAGCCCGCGCGCAGCTTGCCGGTCTTCAAGACGTCGGCCGGCACGTCGATGCGCACCGGCACGCGCTGCACCACCTTGGTGAAGTTGCCGGTGGCGTTTTCCGGCGGCAGCAGCGAGAACACCGCGCCGGAAGCCGGCGCCAACGAGGAGACCGTGCCTTGGAAGGCCCGGCCGTCGATCGCGTCCACGGTGATGCGGACCTTCTCGCCAGGCACCATGTGGCCGAGCTGCGTCTCCTTGAAGTTGCCGACGATGTAGAGCTTGTCCATCGGCACGACGACGGCGAGCTTCTGTCCAGGGCTGACGAGGTCGCCCTGCTCGACCGAGCGGTTGCCGACGACGCCGTCATAGGGCGCCTTCAGCACGGTGAAGGACAGGTCGCGCTGGGCCTTGTCGCGGGTGAGCTGCAGCGAGGCCAGCGTCGAAGCCGATTCCGCGCGCTGGGCTTCCAGCACGCCGATATTGGCCTGCGCCGCGGCGATCTGGGCATCGGCGCCGACAAGCGCCGCCTTGGCCTGGTCGAGCGCGGTCTGGGCGTCGTCGAGCTGCGCCTGCGTGCCGACATGGGTCTTGAGCAGCTGCGCGGCGCGGTCCTGGGCGCGCGCCGCATTGTCGGCGGCGGCCTGGTCCGCGACCTTCGAGGCCTGGGCCTGCTGCAGCGAAGCCTCGGCTGCCTTGGTCTGGGCATCGATGCGGTCGAGCGTCTTGCTCAATGTGGCGATCTGCGCCTCGGCCTGGGCGACCGCGATCTTGTAGTCGCCATTGTCGATGACGAACAGCGGGTCGCCGGCCTTGACCTGCTGGTTCTCGCTCACCAGCACCTTGTCGATATAACCGGATATTTTCGGCGACACGAACGACATATCGGCCTGGACATAGGCGTCGTCGGTGGAGATCATGAACCGGCCGTCGGTCCAATAGTCATACCCATACCAGGAGCCGGCGCCGAGCAGGGCGAGGCCGATGATCGGCAAAAGGAAAGAGCGCACCGAACGCTTCTTCTTGGCAGGCGCTTCGGCCGGAGCCGCGACGGGAGCGGCGGGCTGGACAGGAACTTCCGGCGCTTCGGTCGACGGTTGGACCTTGGCGTTGGGAAACGTGCGGACTTCGGCGGTGGCGGGCGCGTTGGAGGACATGAGTATCTCTCTGGAATGTCATTCATACTGAACCGTTCGGTTCGAATTGGTGATTGACATAGCGCGGAAAGAGGACCATATCAAGAGGAAATCGAACCGAGCGGTTCGAAATATTTTCTAAGGAATGACTTCCATGGTCGAAACGACAGCCGATAGCGATCTGCTCGACTTACGCAAGGGACGTCCGGCGGCCGGACAGGACCCGGTCAAGCGCGCCCAGATCATCGAAGGCGCCCGACGCGTCTTCATAGACAAGGGCTTCGAGGCCGCCTCGATGAACGACATAACGCGCGAGGCCGGCGTCTCCAAGGGCACGATCTACGTCTATTTCGAGAACAAGGAAGAGCTGTTCGAGGCTCTCATCGAGGAAGAGCGCGGCACCATCTTCAAGAACATGTATGAGGTGCTCGACCATTTCGGCGACCTGCGCAACACGCTGGTGAAGTTCGGCATGGGGCTCTCCGCCAAGATCACCTCGGCCAAGGTCATCCAGGCCCAGCGCACCGTGGTCGGCGCGTCCGACAGGATACCCGAGCTCGGCGCGCGTTTTTACGAGCGCGGTCCGAAGCGCGGCCACGACAAGGTCATGGCCTTCCTCGCCGAAGCCGTCGAACGCGGCCTGCTCAAGATCGACGATGTCGACCTTGCCGCCTATCAGTTCACCGAACTCTGTCTCGCCGGCCTGTTCCGCCAGTGCATCTTTTCCTACCGCACCAAGGCGCCGAGCCTGGCGGAGATCGAGCATATCGTGACGTCCGGCGTCGATGTGTTCCTCAAGGCCTACGCGACGGAAAAATTCCTCGCCGAGGAACGGGCGCTGCAATCCGCCTGACCGCCATCAGGCGTGTGGATCCGAAGCGAGACCGAAGGGCCGTGGCGCGCCTTCGAGGGCGCGGACATGACGGCTGAACGCAACGGCGTCGAGGTCGTCCGCCGACCCTCTTAAAATATCGATCGCCATCGTCCGGCAGGCACTTTCGGAAGGACCTGTTAACCATCGCTTCCTATGTCTCGGGAGACGTTCAATCGGCGAGTCTCGAGAATGACATCCATGCGCTTTTCCCGTGCCAACCTTTCCGGCGCTTCCGCCTACAACGGCGAAGACGATGACCGCGCCGAGGATGTCGGGAGCGCTGGCCGAGGGCCGCAAGCGGGGCAGGTGGTCGCCTTGCGCGCGGCGCCGGCGGGCGAATCGGACGCGGCTCACGCCGCATCGTCCGACTCGGCCGATGACGGCGAGTTCAACCGCCCGACATGGCAGAATTATTTCTTCCTCGCGCCCAATGTGCGCTTTACCCGCACGCCGGACACCGACCTCGCCAAGCGAACCGCCCCGCAGGAAGATGCCGCGCAGAACAAGGCGCCCATCCGCGAATCTGTCCGGCCGGCGCCGGCCGCTCCGGTCCGGAAAAGTCCCGCCGTCACAGCCGCTCCTGCCGCGGCGCCGATGCAAGCCAAACCGGCCCGCGCGCCTTCCACGGTCACCCCAGCCGCGATCCCCGTTCCTCCGGCCGCGTCGCCCCAGGCCGCTGCCGCCGCGGCGCCCAGGCCGCGCATGACGGGATTGCGCTGGTCCTATCTTTCCGACCATGCCTTCTTCGAATTCGGCATGCCCTTCCTCGCCGAGCGCCTGGCGCGGGCACGTTTGAACGAAGCCGGTCAGGCGCCCGCCGTTCCGGCGCAGCCCCCCGTCAAGCCGACGCCGGCGCATCGTCCGGCAGCCGAGCCGAACCAGACCCGCGCCGCCTTCATGAGCGAGGCGACGTCGTTTTACCGGGTCATCGAATGGCGCTCCAACGTGGCGGACGCCGGCTTCGCCTCGGCGCCGGCCGCGGCAGCCGTCCAGCCTGCACCTGTCGAGCCCATGCCGGCTTCCGCTCCGTCGAGTGTGCGGACGGCCAGGCAGGCGCCTTCGCTGCCCATGGCCGGAGAGGTCATGCCGCTATCCGCGATGGCCGGCTACGCGCTTCCCTCCGAGGATCTTCTGCAGATGCCGCCGGAAGGCCAGGGCTTCTACATGTCGCAGGAGCGGATGGAGCAGAACGCCGACCTGCTCGAAAGCGTGCTGGAGGATTTCGGCGTCAAGGGCGAGATCATCCATGTCCGCCCCGGTCCGGTCGTCACGCTCTACGAGTTCGAGCCGGCGCCGGGCGTGAAATCGAGCCGCGTCATCGGATTGGCCGACGACATCGCCCGCTCGATGTCGGCCATCTCGGCCCGCGTCGCGGTGGTGCCGGGCCGCAATGTCATCGGCATCGAGCTGCCCAACGAGACGCGCGAGACGGTCTATTTCCGCGAGCTGATCGGCTCGGCCGGTTTTCGCAACACCTCCTGCAAGCTGGCGCTCGGCCTCGGCAAGACGATCGGCGGCGAACCAGTCATCGCCGAGCTCGCCAAGATGCCGCATCTGCTGGTGGCGGGCACCACCGGCTCGGGCAAGTCGGTCGCCATCAACACCATGATCCTGTCGCTGCTCTACCGGATGAAGCCGGAGGAATGCCGCCTCATCATGGTCGATCCCAAGATGCTGGAGCTCTCCGTCTATGACGGCATCCCACATCTCCTGACGCCGGTCGTCACCGATCCCAAGAAGGCGGTGACGGCGCTGAAATGGGCGGTGCGCGAGATGGAGGACCGCTACCGCAAAATGGCGCGCCTCGGCGTGCGCAACATCGACGGCTACAACCAGCGCGCCGCAAGCGCCCGTGACAAGGGCGAGGTCGTGACCATGCAGGTGCAGACGGGCTTCGAGAGGGGCACGGGCGAACCGCTGTTCGAGGAACGCTCGATCGATCTCGCGCCCATGCCCTATATCGTCATCATCGTCGACGAGATGGCCGACCTGATGATGGTCGCCGGCAAGGAGATCGAAGGCGCCATCCAGCGCCTGGCGCAGATGGCGCGCGCCGCCGGCATCCACTTGATCATGGCCACGCAGCGCCCGTCCGTCGACGTCATCACCGGCACGATCAAGGCCAATTTCCCGACCCGCATCTCCTTCCAGGTGACGTCCAAGATCGACAGCCGCACCATCCTTGGCGAGCAGGGTGCCGAGCAGCTGCTCGGCCAGGGCGACATGCTGCATATGGCCGGCGGCGGGCGCATTTCGCGCGTGCACGGCCCGTTTGTCTCCGACCTGGAGGTCGAGCAGGTCGTGGCGCATCTGAAAGCGCAGGGACGTCCCGAATATCTCGACACCGTCACCGCCGACGAGGAAGAGGCCGAGGAAGCGGCCGACACCGGCCCGGTCTTCGACAAAAGCGCGATCGCCGAGGAGGATGGCGATGCCCTCTATGAAGAGGCCATCAAAGTGGTCAAGCGCGACAAGAAATGCTCGACCTCCTACATCCAGCGCCGCCTCGGCGTCGGCTACAACCGCGCCGCCTCGCTGGTCGAACGCATGGAAAAGGAAGGCCTTGTCGGCGCCCCCAACCATGTCGGCAAGCGCGAGATCCTGACCGGCCGGCGCGATCGTGAGCCCGAACGCGACGAGACGGATTGATCCCTGGAGGATCGGCCTCTGGCGAGCGGCGTCAGCCGCCGTTCGCCACCAGGGCGATCGCCGCGCGCAGCTCATCCAGCCCCGCGGCTTTTTCAGACGAGGTGGCGAGCACCACCGGAAACGCCGCCGGCCGCTTCTTGATCTTGGCCAGCGTCTCCTCGATCAGCCTCGGCACGCCGGCGGCCTTGATCTTGTCCGTCTTGGTCAGCACCACCTGGTAGGACACCGCAGCCTTGTCGAGCAGGGTCAGCACTTCCTCGTCCTTGGCCTTGATGCCGTGGCGCGCGTCGATCAGCACATAGACGCGCTTCAGCGTCACGCGGCCCTGCAGATATTCGTAGATGAGCTTGGTCCACTCATCGACCTTGTCCTTCGGCGCGCTCGCATAGCCGTAGCCCGGCATGTCGACCAGCGCCATCGGCGGCAGGTCGGTGCCTTCGCCGGAAAAGCCGTCTGGCACGAAATAGTTGAGCTCCTGCGTGCGGCCCGGCGTGTTCGACGTTCGCGCCAGGCCCTTGTGCCCGACCAGCGCGTTGATCAGCGACGACTTGCCGACATTGGAGCGGCCGGCGAAGGCGATCTCCGGCGGTCCTTCCGGCGGCAGGAACTTCATCGACGGCACGCCGCGGATGAAGACCCAGCCGCGGGTGAACAGCTCCGGGCTGATCGCCGTTTCGTTCGTGCTCTTGTCGCCTGTCATTTTTTCGGGCGCGTTCAAACCGCTGCCTCCAGCCTGGAAATGTCGGCGCCGCGAATGGCATTGAGGTTGCGGCCGATCTTGTCGACCGGCCAGTCCCACCAGGCCGCCTTGAGTAGCCGCCGCACCGTGAATTCGTCGAAGCGCATCTTCACCACCTTGGCCGGATTGCCGGCGACGATCGCATAAGACGGCACGTCGTGCGTGACAACCGATTTCGCCGCCACGATGGCGCCGTCGCCCACCGTCACGCCCGGCATGATCACCGCATCCATGCCGATCCACACGTCATTGCCGATAAGAGTGTCGCCGCGTATCTCCTTCGACCATGTCTCAGGGTCGAAGCCTTCCTCCCAGCCATGGCCGAAGATGTTGAACGGATAGGTCGAGAAGCCGGACATGGCGTGATTGGCGCCGTTCATGATGAAGCGCGCGCCTTCCGCGATGGCGCAGAACTTGCCGATCACCAGCCGGTCGCCGATGAAGTCGTAGTGATGCAGCACGCATTTCTCGGCGAATTTGTCGGGACCGTCGGGATCGTCGTAATAGGTGAAGTCGCCGATCTCGATGTTGGGCGACGTCACCAGCCCCTTCAGGAAGCCGACGCGCGGATGCATTGCGATCGGATGCTTGATGTCGGGGTTGGGTCCGGTCATCGCGGTCCCTCCATGGTAGCAGGCATGTTCCGGCGCGGCTGGCGCCACCCGCGCGCTATCAAACTAACGTGATCCGTTCTCCAGCGCCAACCGTTCAATGGTTGCCGCGGCAGATCACGATGGGATTGGAAAGGGCGCTGTCGAAGCCGCTGCCTTGATACACCTGGACGTTCGAGGCGCCGGGCGGCAGCGAGAAGCTGCCCTCGACGATTTTCTGGTCGCCGGTCGTCGTGTGCAGCGCCCAGCTGAAGGTGCAGAACTGCGGCGGCGCCTTGGGTTGCACGTGGCTGCAGTTGAGCTGCGCGCCGCCCAGCATCGCAGCTCCGCCGCAGCTCACCGCGTCCTTCGCGGCAGCCGGAAAGGCGTATCCCATGAGCAGCGCCAGCATGGTGATCTTGAGCCGGTTCATCGTCTTGTCCTTGCCGTAACCCGCGCCGGTCCGGCCGGGTTCTGGCCTATGCGATATTTTTACCAAGCGCCTTAGTCGGTCTTGCGCTCCGCGTCCAGCAGGATTATGTGCATGATGATAATAAGCATGCTCACGAAGGCTTGTTCGCCGATTCCGAAGACCTCCCATGTCCACCTCGCCCAATATCAGCTTCGTGCTGCACGATGTCGCGCGCCTGCTCAGGAAGCGTTTCGAACAGCGCTCGCGCGCCGCTGGCCTGACCCGCGCGCAATGGCAGGTGCTGGCCTATCTTTCGGTGCATGAGGGCATCCACCAGAACAAGCTGGCCGACCTCATCGAGATCATGCCGATCACGCTGGCAAGGCTGCTCGACAAGATGCAGGCGGGCGGCTTCATCGAACGCCGGCCCGATCCGGCCGACCGCCGGGCATGGCTTCTCTATCTGACCCCGAAGGCCCATCCGCTCGTCGAAGTGATGCGCAGCAACGGCCAGAAGACGCGCGAGGAGGCCTTCACCGGCCTGTCCGCGGACGCGCAGCGGCAACTGCTGCAAACCCTTTGCCTGATCAAATCCAATCTGCTCGAGGCCTGCGCCCAGCCGGCCGTCGACCGGGAGAAAGTCAATGTCTGAAGGAAACTCACCCAGAAAGCCCGCCGACGAGGAAAGAGCAAGCGACCAGGTCATTCACCTGGACAGCCAGCGCGAGCAGAGGCGCGGCAATCCGCCTGTCGTCGAAGACGACGAGCTGGAAACCCCCATTGCCCCGGAGCCGGCAGCCGAGGCTCCCTCGGCACAGCCGAAGCCGGCTGCCGTCACGGTGGCTCCGCCCGCTCCCGTAAAGCCGCGCCGCAGCCGGACGCGGCCGATCCTGTTCGCGCTGCTGCCCGTCGCGCTGGTGGCCGGCGGCTACTACTATGTCGTCGGCGGCCAGGTCATGACCACCGACAACGCCTATATCCAGGCGCAGTCGCTCGGCGTTTCGACCGACGTCTCCGGCACCGTGCAGGAGATCGACGTGCATGACAACCAGGCGGTGAAGAAGGGCGATGTGCTCTTCCGTCTGCGGCCCGCCTCCTTCGAAACCGCGCTCGCCGGCGCCAAGGCGCAGCTCGGCACCGTGCGCAACCAGGTGCTGACGCTGCAGGCAAGCTACCAGCAGTCGCTGGCGTCGATCGACCAGGCGCAAGCGGACATCCCCTATTACGAGTCGGCCTTCCAGCGTCAGCAGGACCTGCTCAAGACCTCGACCGCTTCCAAGGCGACCTTCGACAGCGCCCAGCACGACCTCGTCGCCGCCCGCCAGAAGGTGACCGTCGCCAAGGCGCAGGCGCAGGCGATGCTTGCCCAGCTCGGCGGCGACGCCAGCCAGCCGGTCGAGCAGAACCCGTTCTATCTCCAGGCCCAGTCCGCGGTGGACGACGCCCAGCGCAACCTCAACGATTCCATCGTCAAGGCGCCGTTCGACGGCGTCGTCACCAATGTCGACGCGCTGCAGGTCGGCAAGTACCTGCCGGCCTCGCAGCCGGCCTTCAGCCTGGTATCGTCGACCGACATCTGGATCGCCGCCGAGCCCAAGGAAACCGAGCTGACCTATGTGCGCCCGGGCCAGGAGGCGACGATCAGCATCGACGGCTATCCGGGCGAGGTCTGGCACGGCACGGTCGGCTCGATCAGCCCGGCTTCCTCGTCGAGCTTCTCGCTGCTGCCGGCGCAGAACACCAGCGGCAACTGGGTCAAGGTCGTGCAGCGTATCCCGATGCGGGTGACGATCGACGATCCGGACGGCAAGCCGCCGCTGCGCGGCGGCATGAGCGCGGTGGTCGGCATCGACACCGGCCATGCCCGCGGCCTGCCCGACTTCGTCACCGACCTCTTCAAGCGGTTCGGACAAAAGTCATGACCACCGCTTCCGCGACAGGCGCGCCCGCGGTCGCCAATCGCGGCGCCATTACCGCTTGCGTGATCCTGGCGGTCATCATGCAGGCGCTGGACACCACCATCGCCAATGTGGCGCTGCCTTATATCCAGGGCAGCGTCTCGGCCAGCGCCGACCAGATCAACTGGGTGCTTACCTCCTATATCGTCGCCGCGGCCGTGATGACGCCGCCATCCGGCTATCTGGCCAACCGCTTCGGCCGCAAGCGCATCCTTCTGGTGGCGATCACCGGCTTCGTCGTCGCCTCGGTGCTGTGCGGCTTCGCGCAGTCGCTGCCGCAGATCGTCGGCTTCCGCCTGCTGCAGGGCCTGTTCGGCGCGGCGCTCGTGCCGCTGTCGCAGTCGATCCTGCTCGACATCTACAGCGTCGAGGAGCGCGGCTCGGCCATGGCGCTGTTCGGCGTCTCGGTCATGGTCGGCCCGGTGCTGGGGCCGGTCATCGGCGGCTGGCTGACCGAGAACGTCTCCTGGCGCTGGGTCTTCTACATCAACGTGCCGATCGGCGCGCTGGCCTTTATGGGCGTCTCGATGTTCGTCCAGGAAACCAAGCTCGACCTCAAGGCCAGGCTCGACTGGCTGGGCTTCGGCATGCTCTCGATCGCCATCGCCTCGCTGCAGATGTTCCTCGACCGCGGCGAGCAGCTCAACTGGTTCTCCTCAGCCGAGATCATCGTCGAGGCCCTGGTCTGCGCCTCGGCCTTCTACATCTTCATCGTCCACACCTTCACCGCGCGCGACACCTTCGTGAACCCGCGGCTGTTCCTCGACCGCAACTTCGCCGTCGGCATGGTGTTCATCTTCATCATCGGCATCACCTATCTCGCCTCGCTGGCGCTGATGACGCCTTACCTGCAGACGCTGATGGGCTATCCGGTGGTGACCGCCGGCATCGTCATGGGGCCGCGCGGCCTCGGCACAATGGCCTGCATGTTCATCGTCGGCCGGCTGGTCGGCAAGGTCGACACGCGCTGGTTGCTGTTCATCGGCCTTGCGATCACCGCCTGGGCGATGTACGACATGACCGGCTGGACGCCGGACGTCTCGCAATGGACGATCATCAGCACCGGCTTCATCCAGGGCGCCGGCTTGGGCTTCCTGTTCGTGCCGCTCACCACCATCACCTTCGCCACGCTGGCGCCGGAACGGCGCGCGGAAGGCACCGGCCTCTACAATCTGTCGCGCAATATCGGCTCCAGCGTCGGCATCTCGGTGGTCACGGCGCTCTTGACGCAGAACCAGCAGATCAACCACGCCAACATCGCCACCTATGTGACGCCCTACAATCCGGCCTTCAGCGATCCGGCGATCTCGCAGGCGCTGAGCCCCTACACCGCCGCCGGCCGTGCCGCGCTCGACGGCCTGGTCACGCTGCAGGCGACGATCATCAGCTATGTCGACGACTTCAAGCTGATGATGATCCTGTCCCTGGCCGCCATCCCGCTGGTGCTTCTGCTGCGCAAGCCGGGCACGCCGGCCAAGATCGATCACAGCGCCGTCATGGAATGAAGGACCGGGATCCCGCCGCCGCGGGATCCCGGCCTGCCGGACAGCCTCCCAAACACCGGCGTCGTTGCGCCGGAAGCGATCCGGCCCTTTGGGGAGGACTGGGATCATACGAAGCGAGCCGGCGCGGAGTTTCACGGCTTCTGATAAATTTGCGAAAATCATTCTCGCCCCGGCACATCGAGGGCAATCACGTATGGGTTTATCGGTGAAGGCCAACGCAACGCCGCCGATCAAGGCATGCCGGTTATCTGAACTCCGAAAGCCACACGCGATCGCCTTGTCCGAATGGCACCGACGTTGGAGATCGGCCGAACCCCCTGTGACGTCGTCATGCTCGGGCTTGACCCGAGGATCCATTCCGTGACCTTTGCCGCAGAGTGTAGCAGCGCAGAATTCTGTAACCGTTGCAATGCCTTAGCGTAACGGCATGGATTCCAGGGTCTGCGCGCGTCGCTTCGCTCCTTGCTCCGCCCCGGAATGACGACCGGGAAGAGAGACACGGCCAATCGCGAAGGTGGCGCTGTCCCGTCGGCATTTCCAACGAAAAACCCCGGCCGTTGGCCGGGGTTTTGGTGTGGGGGTCGGGGTGCCGGCTATTCCGCCGGCGATGGTTTCTTGCGGAATAGCGCCGCCAGATTGTCCCACAATTCGATCTTGGCGCCCTGGCGCTTCATGATCACGCCCTGCTGCAGGATCGACAGCGTGTTGTTCCAGGCCCAGTAGATGACGAGGCCGGCCGGGAACGAGCCCATCATGAAGGTGAAGATCACCGGCATCCAGGTGAAGATCGCCGCCTGCGTCGGGTCCGGCGGCGCCGGGTTCATGCGCATCTGCAGGAACATGGTGATGCCCATCACCACCGCCCAGGCGCCCATATGCGGCAGGAAGGCGGGCGCCGCGAACGGCAGCAGGCCGAACAGGTTGAAGACCGACGTCGGATCGGGCGCCGCAAGGTCGTGGATCCAGCCGAAGAACGGCGCGTGCCGCATCTCGATGGTGATGTAGAGCACCTTGTAGAGCGAGAAGAAGACCGGGATCTGCAGCGCCACCGGCCAGCAGCCGGCCAGCGGATTGATCTTCTCCGTCTTGTAGAGCTCCATCATCGCCTGCTGCTGCTTCATCTTGTCATCCGCGTATTTCTCGCGGATCTCGACCATCTTCGGCTGCACCTTCTTCATATTCGCCATCGAGGCATAGGACTTGTTGGCCAAGGGGAAGAAGATGGCCTTGACGACGACGGTGGTGGCGAGGATCGCCAGGCCGAAATTACCGAAGAATTTGTAGAGCGTGTCGATCAGCCAGAACATCGGCTTGGTGATGAAATAGAACCAGCCCCAGTCGATCAGAAGGTCGAACTGGCGGATCTGGCGGTCCTTGGCATAGGCGTTGATGGTCGAGACTTCCTTGGCGCCGGCGAAGATCTCGGACTCGACCGTCGTCGACTGTCCCGGCGCGACGCTGATCGCGTCGGACAGATAGTCGGACTGGTAGCTGTGGCTGTGCGGTCCGTCCTTGAACTCGAAATAGGAGAATTTCGGCTGGAAGGGCTGCTTCTCGGTCGGGATGAGCGTCACAGCCCAGTACTTGTCGGTGATGCCGAGCCAGCCATTGGTCGACTTGCTGGGCGTGTATTCCTTGTCCTTCTCGATCTTGGCGTATTTGTACTCCTGCAGCCCTTCGCTGCCGGTCACGCCGATCAGGCCCTCATGCAGCACATAGGTGCTGGCGACGGCCGGCTTGTCGAAACGAGTGACGCGCCCGTAATTGTAAAGCGAGACGGCGGCCGTTCCGGAATTCTGCACCGTGTCGGAAACGGTGAACATGTATTCGTTGTCGATCGAGATGGTGCGCTTGAACGTCAGGCCCTTGTCGTTGGTGAAGGTCAGCGTCACCGGCGTCGACGGCGTCAGCGTCGGATTGCCGTCGACGCTCCACACCGTGTCCGCGCCCGGAACGGCGCCGGTCGTGTCGTTGCCGACGAAGCCGATCTCGGCGAAATAGCCGTTGGGCAGCGAGGAGGGATTGAGCAGCTCGATCTCGGGCGAATTCTTGTCGACCGTCTCGGTGTAGTGCTTGAGCTTCAGGTCGTCGAGGCGCGCGCCGGTCAGGTTGATCGAGCCCTCGAGGCTGGGCGTGTCGATCTTGACGCGCTTGGTCGCGGCGATCGCCTGATCGCGGCTGGCCGCCGTCACGGTATCGCCGCCGGGCGCGTTGGGGATGGCGCCGGGCGCCGGAGCCTGCGTCCCGGACGCGCCCGAAGTGGCGGCACCGCCCGCTTCCTTCTTCTGCGCCTCGACGCGTTGCTGCTCGATGCGGGTCTGCTCGCGCTGCTGCTCCATCTTCGGGTTCATATAGAACACCTGCCAGAGCGTCAGGATCAGCACCGACAGCGCGATGGTGATGAAGAAATTGCGGTTGTTTTCCATCGAAAGCCCTTGGCCTATCGTGTTCCGCGCAGCCGGCGGGAAAGCTCGGCCTTCAACTGGCCGAACGGTATGGCAAGCACGTCTTCACGCCCGACGATGACATAGTCATTGCCGGGCGCCATGTCATCGGCGGCATGTACGCGCACGGCTTCCCGCAGCCGCCGCCGGACGCGGTTGCGCACCACGGCGTTGCCGACCTTCTTGGTGACTGTGTAGCCGACGCGCGGCGCGGACGCATCGCCGCGGTCGAGAACTTCAACGAGAAAAAGCCGTCCGCGGCGTTTCTCGCCGCCGCGCACAGCCAGGAAATCCGCGCGTTTCAGAAGCCGTCCGGGAACCTGTCCCTTTGGCTTGCCGGTTGCGGGCAACGATCTCGTCTTCCGCTCAGGCGCTGAGCCGCTTGCGGCCGCGATTGCGGCGGGCGGCAACGACGCCTCGGCCACCCTTGGTGGCCATGCGGGCACGGAACCCATGCCGGCGCTTACGGACGAGCTTGGACGGTTGGTAGGTACGCTTCATTTGTTTTAATACCGCGGGGTGCGGCCCTTCTTGATTCTGTCACTCTGTAACAGGAGCTTTGCCGGGCCGGCTTAGGCGCGATCGAAACCGCGCCGGGACAAATGGCCCGAGCGTGAGCGGGCTTATAGAAAGAAGGTTTTTGGAAGTCAATCCAGGGTGCTTCCAAGGGCATTTTTTGCTGGACCAAGGTTGAAATTGGCAAAAAAGCCGCAAATCGCATAACCTTGGCCGATCAAGCCTTTGTGAAATGCGCGTCAATGACGGGTGAAACTCTGTCCACGAACGGGAAGGCAAGGCCGGCGGCGGCGAATTCGACGCGCCGGGTGCCGCTGTCGCGCGGCCTGTCGACCAAGCTCCTCCTGCTCACCATCGCCTTCGTGCTCCTGGCCGAAGTCCTGATTTTCCTGCCCTGGATCGCCAGCTACCGGGTCAATTGGCTGAAGGAGCGGTTGAGCACCGCCGCCGCCGTATCGATCGTGCTCTTGCAGGGCGAGCCCAACGCGCTGTCGCACAACGCCCAGAACGACGTGCTGATGGCGATCGGCGCCAAGGCGATCGCCGTGCGCGACGGCGGCGTCTCGCGGCTGCTCGTCGTTTCCGACATGCCGCCGCAGGTCGACGTGCATATCGACATCGCCGATGTCGGCCTGGTCAACGGCATGACCGGCGCGCTCGACACGCTGTTCTTCGGCGGCAAGCGCATGCTGCGCGTCTTCGGCCCGGTCGGCGACAGCGACAAGGAATTCGAGCTGATCATGCCGGATTACCGCTTGCGCGACGCCATGCTGAGATACTCGCGCAACGTCGCCGTCGTCTCGCTGCTGATTTCGCTCTTCACCGCCATGCTGGTCTATGCGGCGATCGACCTGATCATGATCGGGCCGATCCGCACCATGACGCGCTCGATCCTGGCCTTCTCCGAGGCGCCCGACGATCCCGGCCGCGTCATCCGCCCCGGCGACCGCGCCGACGAGATCGGGGTGGCCGAGCGCGAGCTGTCGCAGATGCAGGACCGGCTGCAGAAGATGCTGTCGGAACAGAAGCATCTCGCCGACCTCGGCCTGGCCGTCTCCAAGATCAACCACGACATGCGCAACATCCTGGCATCCGCCCAGCTGATGTCGGATCGCCTGCGCCAGGTGAAGGACCCGACCGTGCAGTCCTTCGCGCCGAAGCTTCTGCGCGCCCTCGACCGCGCCGTCTCCTATTCCGAAGGCGTGCTTCACTATGGCCGCACGCAGGAACCGGCGCCGTCGCGCCGGCGGCTGAGGCTGCGCCAGCTGGTCGACGACGTGCACGGCCTGCTCGACATCGAGGAGGGCATCGAGTTCATCAATGGCGTCGAGCTCGCCTTCGAGGTCGACGCCGATTCCGACCAGCTGTTCCGGGTCCTCACCAATCTCTGCCGCAACTCCGTGCAGGCGATGGCCGCCGACACCGAAAGCGCGGTGGTGCGCCGGCTGGCGGTCGCGGCCGAGCGTCACGGCAGCGTCAGCCGCATCACCGTCAGCGACACCGGCCCAGGTCTGCCGCCCAAGGCGCGCGAGAACCTGTTCGCCGCCTTCCGCGGCTCGGCGCGCAGCGGCGGCACCGGCCTTGGCCTGGCGATCGCGCATGAATTGATCCGCGCCCATGGCGGCACGGTCGAGCTCGTCGAATCGATCGGCGGCCGCACCGTCTTCGCCGTCACCATTCCCGACCAGCCGGTGCGGCTCGACCAGGCGCGCAACGGCCTGCGCCGCCCGGCTTGAGGCTGTCACCCCCGGCTGAGCCGCCGATCGGCAGCGACGCAGCTCGATCAGTGCCGGCAAAAACACCTGCGACAAAACTTTTGCCGGGATCGGCTTGCTTTTCGCAAATTCAGTCGTTAGGGAACACTCCACATCGCGGCCGGCCGTCTCGACCGGATCGCGGGGCTTGTGTCACACACGGCCTGTTGCGCGCCCGTAGCTCAGCTGGATAGAGCACCAGACTACGAATCTGGGGGTCAGGAGTTCGAATCTCTTCGGGCGCGCCATTACATCCGATTGAAATTGCTGCATTTTTCGACGTTTCTGCCGACGCGATACCGGCTTGATTTTCGAAATTCAGCCGGTTTTTCAGCCGGTTTTGGAATAATGGATATTGCTTCGTGCCTCGGCGCACCGTAGCGAATGCGAGGTGGCCAGCTTTTCCCAGCCCGCATAGCGATGAGCGCTAACGAAACGCTGGGGCAGGCGTCCGAATCGCTTTGCCAGCTTCAGTGCCTTCTGAACTGGCCACGCTGCTCCGCGTTTTCCTTTTTCAGTGCCGCGACCAGCTTAACCGCAGACTCCCAATGCTTGGCAACATCGCTCCGCGTTCTTTCTCGGCTTCGGTTACCAACCGGCAAGCTTCCCGCGATCGCTTTCAAGTCATCCAGTACGGAAGCGATGTGCGGCCACGGGAAATCGGTAGGGTCACCGATATCCCGATCAGCGCCGACGATCATCTCTAACTTGGCGATGACGCCGATGAGCGACGTCGCCGCGACTTCGGGGAGCGAATCCTGAAGCTTGAGAGCTTCGGTCATCGCAAAGACCTCGGCCTCCCGCGCAACTGCATAGTCCCACGGACCACCGAGGTTGAGCGCTGTCTGGCCCTGAACTTGCCTCGGGGAATCTGCGGTCAATCCCTGAATTCCGGGATTGACCATGATTTGGCTCTCCAATCGCTGCTGCACACGGCACAGCAGCAGGGAGATGTACCGAGCTATTTGCCAATCGCTAACCAGCAGAAGGGCGGGATCGCCTGTTGCGGCCGGTTGCAATTCCGTATCGTTGCGGCTTGCGGCGAGAACAGTCGGCCTTTTCGCTGCCACAGCATGGTCTCCTTCCGTGGGGCAAGTCTCCCGCTCCCCGAATACATATTATAGTTGATAAACTTAAAGTGTGTAAACCTCGATTGTCCGACGCATGGACATGCGTCAGTTGGTTGGAAAAAACTTCGCGCGTATTCGGCGGGAGAAAGGCCTAACGCAGGAGGACGTAGAAGCACGCTCGGGATTCAGTCAGCAGTATCTGAGCAGCCTCGAACGCGGTCGGCGGAACCCCACTGTGATCACTCTTTATGAGCTTGCTCAGGCGCTAGGAGTAAGTCACTTGGAATTGGTCAAGCCGAGCGACTATCCGTAGTCCGTTTAATAGGGAGACCTGGGCGCAAGCCGCTCGCGAGCGCGCCAACTAAATGGCGCTGTAGCGAGCGAGCGGCCACTACGCGCCTCATGGTCAACGCTGGCGCTACGTTCGTGATCCCTGGAACTCCATAGCTTGCCTATCAGCCAAACTACCCGCTACCGGCTGGATGAAAATCAAGCTTTCCGACGTGCTGATTTCTTCGCAGGCGTGGCGACGGGCTTGCGGCCAAGCCCGCTGGACTTCGCGAGGGCCGATCGTTGGGCCGCGTAGTTCGGCGCCACCATGGGATAATCAGACTTCAGCCCCCACTTCGCCCGGTACTCGTCTGGCGTCAGCCCGTAATGCACACCGAGATGGCGCTTCAACGATTTGAACTTCTTCCCGTCCTCAAGGCAGATGATGTAGTCAGGAAACACTGAGCGCTTCGGATTGACGGCCGGCTCCAGCCTCGGCGCTTCAGGTGCAGATGGCTGACCGACATCTGTCAAGGACAAGTGAATTGAAGCGATGAGGTCAGGTAGCCCTGCGACCGGCAACGGATTCTTGCTGACATAGGCAGACACAATTTCGGCAGTCAGTTCGACCAGATCGACCGACTGGGCTTCGGGTTGTTCGTTCAACTATTCGCTCCTGTATGAGATCTGCCGCCCCGCGCAACGTTATATGAGCAATTGTTGGTAACTGCCACCGAGTGGTTTCGGCATCTGCCACGATGTTGGCGCGAAAGATGCCAGAGTTGATTAGTGGTCCAATAGTCTGCGCTAGGCGCGCCGCTTCGTCTCAAAGGTCTGACGCCCGATCGGGCTTGAGGAAGCGGATATGTATCGCCCAGCCTTCTGGAAGGAAGCCGACGAAATGACAGCCCGCAGAAAGACCAACCGCCTTCAGCTACCGGCTCTTGTTGCCGGACAATGGCGAGGAGAGATCGTCGGCTCAGCCAACGTCAATTTTGGCCAGGTCGTGCAGCCTGGCCCGCCGCGCCGATCGGTTGAGTTCACCTATGTCATACTGGCAGCCTCGCTCATCATGCCGAACACAGCATTCAGATGGCCTGGAATCGTCATGATCATGGCCCCCACTCCTATGAAGACGGAACACCCCGATGCGGGTGCTCTTTTTGAGACCGTTGAGCTGCCATCGCTGAGCCTCTCCCTCGACGTCACCAGAGAGCAATTTTCGGACATGCTCCCACGCTTTGAGGCACATCGCCTCAAGGAGTTCTATTTCACGTTGGAGGAAAAGGACGCAGAGGGCAGATGGCCGGTGCGAAGCTGGGGCATGGGTGCCACCAGACTGACTACCTGATAGGCGATATTGTTACGCTACGGTGCGTCCAGAGCTGGAAAGAATGCCGGGAGAGGTCTAGCCGCCGAAAGCCTGCTTTAGAAATGCCCGGACGTCGCTGAAAGATTTTTCTGCCGCTGCCGCATCATACTCGACCCGATGGCCATAGGCTTCGACCGGGGCCTTGAACTCTGGGGCGTCAAATGCGTGCCGGGCGCCTTGGTAGACTTCGAGGCTTACCGGACTTCCCTTGCCGCTGCGCTTGGCCATCATGTCACGACATTTTTTGGCAAGGCTCCAGTCGTCGAGTTCACCCACAAGGATCAAGGTTGGGACCGCCATGTCGCCATTCGCGGTTGAACAAATCGGATAGTAGGCAATCGCCGCCTTGAACTTGCGATCCATCAGCCGCTCGGCGCCGCCGAGTTGCTCGGCCTCTAGCGTTGTGATCCCTCCAGCGGAGAAGCCCATCAAGGCGATACAGGAAGAGTCGACGAAGCTGGACTTCGACAGGAAGTCCAGAGCGCCATAGGCGTCATAGACGCGATCGGCGAGAAGCCCATTGCAGGTGTCGTGAACGCCGCGCGTGCTAAAGCTGTCGACAACGAGTACGACGTAGCCCCAAGACGATAGCCGTTCGGGCCAAACGTCCCTGTCATTGTGGAGCACGCCTGCGCATCCGTGGAGAAGGACTATCGCCGGGAACGGTCCCTCGCCCAGCGGCCGCGTCAGATACCCGTTCAACAGTGTGCCTGGAACAGACTTGAGCTTTTGTCCGCTTTGCTGCGCAACACGGACCTGAAACGGTGTCGGCTTCACCGCCGCGCTATCAAGGTGCACCACCTCGTCGGCGTTCGAATGACCGGCCCAGAGGCCTGCCAACAAGGCTAGCCAAATGCGATTCCCGCTGAATCGAAACAGTCGCGCGCAATGGGCCATTCGCTGCTCCTCTGAGCAACGCCATACTCGTTCAAAGCCTTCCGCAACTCTCCTCACATTGAGGTGTTCTCGTAGCCTTATCAAAATACGCCGCCTGCAAGCCCGGAGCCCGTCATCCCAGGCTGCACATTACAAAAAGCCGACTGGAAACAAGAGGTAGGGCATTGTCTGCAATGTGCAAGGAAGTGCGACACATTGCGAAATCAGCACGTAAATACTTGAAAACAAACAACCGGCCGAGCGCGCAATGTGTGCCTTTTATCTTGCCATCTTCAACGGTCGTATTTCGCGAGACTTACTTACTATCGTCGTTAATCCTATACGCTACGATAATACACGATTCCATGCTCTATGCCGCGATTCCGTATTGTGGCGTCGACTCCCGATGCGCCGTGCAGTCCTTCGCGCTCTGCGACGACGTAGCAGCGCTGCTTATTTGCAGCGTGGGAACCGTCGTGGCGCACTTTTCCATCGGACTGACGGAGCATCATCACGGGCAATCCGGCGCGGTCCGGCCGTCTCGCGATCGGCGCGGCCGCAGGCAAGATAACGTGCGTTCTGCCGTTCCTGGTCTGCATCGGTCCTCATCCGCTAGAGTGGATTCCTTGTGTCAGATGGCGCCCGCCAGCGTGCCGTCGCCGTGCGTTCCAACTTCCGTTGCACCGTTCATCGATGCTCTCCCAAAAGCCTGCGATCCTTGATATGAGCGCGCCGGGCAGCATCGCTGAGGTTTCCCTCGGAATCGCCGACATAGAACGTTCCGTCGCTCCACATGGCGTGCATGATCACCGCCAGTTTGCGCGCCACCGCGACACAGGCAGGGGCGCTTGGCGATCTGTTCGTCCCACGTCTCGACCTTGTCTCTGCCCCGAAGCGTGTCATCAGCGCCGACGCCGCCTCGTTTCAATGCGCGCCGTACGTCGCCAGCCGCCGGCTTTTGAGATGCGTCCGCGGACTTCTATCGAGCTGCCGGACTGCAAGCGTCGCGCCGTCAGTCCGAAGTAGGCGGCAACATCACCCGAGCGGCGAAAGCGCGTGACATGGTTGATCGCCGTCATGAACGAGAGCGCCGTCACCGGGCCGACACCAGGATCCGCCATGAAGCGCCGGCACAATTCGCTATTCGCGACGATCTTCACGACAAGGTCGTGCATCTTGCAATGCTGTCCCCCAGCGCCGCGCGTGCCGAAGGATGGCCTACTTCAACTCGGCCGACTGCGCGTTGGCTGCAACCGCATCGCGCACTGCCTGATCGCAGGCGCCGCGCGAGGTGCCGCCCAGCCTGATGCCGAACGCTCTCAGCAAGTGCCGGATGGCGTTCTCGAGATCGAGCAATTTGCGCTTCAGGTTGCGCCGGTGGATCAGAAAAAGCCGCACCCGACAACAGTCCCGCGTCTGGATATACGCCTCGCGGAACCAAAAGGTGCACATCATGTGGGCGATGCCGAACGCGTCGGCAGCATCGCTGAGCTGCGCCGACATTCCACGCACATGCTGTGTCTCCAGGCAGGTCGCCGGAAGGTCGCGTTCAAAACCTCAGGGTGAAGCGCAGGAGCGAGCATCGGCCAGGCAGGCGCGAAGAATGATCTTTGGTGGGAAGCGACTGCGGGCGTTTGTCTGCTAAGCCCCACTGACTGGCAAGGACAGCGACGCTTCGTAGCTGCCCCCGTTGGCACCATCGAAATCAAACTCATAGAGCGTAAGCGGCCCGATGGCACTCGCGCGTTGGCCGAGGAAGAATGAAAAGGCCCCGGGTACAGCCATGAATAAATGAATCTTTTGTCCCGGCGAAGTGTCACGGAGAGACTTGATCTTGGCGACCAGAGACTCTGCGAGCTCGAAGGCATGACGGCCGCAGGTGACGGCGCGAGCACCCGGTGCCGTCGCGATCCGCGCGTCAAGCGTGGCGCGTTCTGCGGGCAGCGACGCGGCCGCATATCTGGACACCGCCGCCGCTACGTCATGAGTGAGACTCACCGTGACGACTATCCCGTCTCCCTCCGGCTTGCCGTCATGCTCACTGAAGGTCCAGTCCGGCCAGGCGGCATCGTGAGGCAGGTCATCGGGCGACCACACGGCACGGCCCGTCGTGCGCTGCTCCAGCTCGATAAGACGCCCCGATTTGATGTTGAGGACCGAACCTGCCGCAAATGAAAGCGTGAGGTGCGCGTCGAGGACGAGCCTGATCCGTTCGCTCTCGCGCGCGGCTTCAAGAAGGAAGTTCTTCAACGCTGGATACAGCGTCCCCTGCCAGTCCGATTCCTGCCGTATCTGGCGGTCGGCAAAACCCGGCACAAGGTTGAGCACCTTTGAGCAGCGATCTTCAAGGCGGTCGGTCGCATGCTCGAAAGACTTGACGCCGTAGACCCGGGGGCGACCCTCGCCGGGCTCGCCGATCAGGCTCTCTTTTTCGCAGTGGCCGCGGAAGTTGGCGCGCGTGAATTCCAGCCGGCCCTGCGCCGCCCATTGATAGACCACCTCATCATAGATGAACGCACTCTCGTTCGGGGGGCTGCGTTTCAGTCCTACTGCCCGGAAATGCAGGTCTAGAAGTTCGCGCAACCCATCAAGCGATTCTGACGTTTCCGAAAAAGCGAGGGTTCGCGCGAGGATGCGCAACTCGTCGTCCGTGACACCGAGGTGATCTCGCCAAAGCCTGCGCACGCGGCCCATGGTGCTGTTGTCGGTTGCGGTTCCGAAAAGCATGCCTACACGAAGCGTGTGCGAACGCTCGTTGACGAGCGCGCGCAAAGGGTCGGCACGATCAATGCGCCAGTTGCTAGCGAGCCGGAAGCGCGTGCCCATTCCATCAGGTGCGTGGTCGCGCTGCGCCTTGATGGCGCGCTGCAAATGAGACCGCGCCGTCGCGCCGAGAAATGCCGGATCAACCAGACTGGCATGACCATAGCTGTCGGGGCTGACATGCCATTTACACTGGACATGTTCCCGGCGCAGCGGGTGACCCTCTTGATCGACAAGAGCCGGATCATACTCGACCCACATGTCGTCAAAACCGTTCGCGCCGCTTTCAAAGCCGACCTTTACGACAGGGCCATGGGGATCGAGAAGCAGCGCCGCCTTTTGCCAGAAAAGACGGGCTTGATAGGCTGCTCCATCGCGGGCGACGATAACTGCTTGGGTCACGGGCAGTCCTCCGTATAAGCTGCGCTCATGTCGCCTTGCCGTCACGGAAGCGCGGCGTGGCCTTCATGGCCTGAATGATCTCCATGGCGCGTTCGAACCGGACAGGCCGGTCGGGATAAGCGTCTAGGATAAGCGTCGGCAGCAAGCGCTGCGTGAGGTCGGAGAACGTGTAACCGACCGCGTCCTTATCGCCGCCGGTCAACTTCACGACCTGATCGATCTGCGCCTTGTTGAAACCCAGCTCGGTGAGAGGGTCTTCGATCACGGCGCGCCGCTGTTTGTCGCCAGGCCTGTCGAAGTCGAAAATCTCGGCGGCGCGCCGCTGCACGGCCGGGTCGATTGCGGACAAACGGTTGGTGCAGAGAAGGACGGCCACCGGCAATTGCTTCTCGGCAAGCCGGTCGACGCCGCGGATGAACGCATTGACGCCCGCTCGGTCCTCGTGATGCATCTGGGCGCTTTCGCGGCTCTGCGTCACGGCATCGGCCTCATCGACCAGGAAGATGATGCCGCCCGATGCCTTCCCTGATGAACGCTTTAGTTTTTCTGCGGCAAGGAGCGTCGCATCGAATGCTGCTGACAGCAGCTTGGTCATTTCGCCGACCTTGCCGCTGCCCCGCGTCGCGAGGGACAAGGGGTAGAGCGTGACGCCAATCTTCTCCTGCCGGGCGACAGCGTCACCGACGGTTTCAGACAGGGCGGTTTTTCCAGTGCCGACGTCGCCTGCCAGGATTACCAGCGGCGGGCGCCGCTCTAGGTAGTCGAGCGCGGCCGACGCGCCTTTGTGATGCTTCTCCGCCCACTCGCGCGGGCCAGCCGGATTGACCAAAACGCCGAGAACCTTGGCGAGGCGCGTCTTCGCTTCATCTATGCCCACAAGCCGGGCCAGCCGTCGCGCAGCGCCCATATCGGGAAAATCGAGCCGGCGATCAAAGAGGTCGTCAATTGAAATGGCGTCGCTCATATCTTCATCACTGTGCTGCGGCCGAGGCCACGGCCGCCGGCGATGTAGTTGAGATCATCGGTCCAGTAGCCGGATTCGAGCGGCGGTTCGGTGCCCGACGAGCGCTGGAAGGGGCAGGCGTTTTCAATCGCCTGGCGTTCAACGGCCGTCTTGTTCGACCAGTTGCTGTTGTAAACGAGAAAGGACGTGAAAGTAGCGCCGGCAACGTCAAGGCGCGGCCTGATCTTTCCAGGATCATCGTCCGAGACGAGGATGCCGTTCGCGAGCGCGCGGTAGCGCACCGCCGCTTCGGTCCACTTGCCGTCGCGCTTGAAGCCGTACGTCACAGACTCAACGACGTCGTGGCGGAGATACTCGACGATCTCCTTCTCGTAGTCGTCGATCAAAGCTGTCGACGGTACGCCGTTGTACAGCGACTGGAACCGCAGAAGATCGGTGGCAACCTTCGAGGCGATACGCCGAGCGTGCGCGATCGTGAAGGCTTCGGTATCGGTGATGGAGTACGAGCTCATAGCGCCTCACACATTGAAAGTCGGACCAAAAATCTTCTGCCAATAGCGAACGGTCTCGCCCTTGGTGATCGCGCGCAGCGCCGAGTCGATCGCGTCACCTGCATCAAGGGCGCCTTGAACGATCTTGTCCTTGTTCTGCTGAGTGTAGAGGGCGCTGACGTTGTTCTTGTTGTTGACGGGGTCCCAGATCCGGACAGGCGCGCTCGAAGCTGCACAGGTCGCCGGGTTGTAATAATCGGCAAAGGCGATGGCCGTTTCGAAATCGTCATTGGCTATGAAGGCGAAGACCTTCCCCAGCGCCGACGGATAGTCGTTCAGCGCCAGGCCGCGATCGGCGAGATAGGCTACGATCAGTTCGATCATGAAGGACTTGAAGCGGAAATTTTCGTCCTGCTGCTTGAGCAATTGGCTCCAGAACTTCATGAACCTTACGACCTGCGCGAAATGCTTGTCGTTTGCAGACTTGCGCTTGCGGATGAATTCGAGGTGCATCGGCACGCTCGTCATCAGCCTTTCGCCGGTGTCTTGAGAGACAAGGTCGCCGCGCCACTGCGGATCGCCTGCATAGAGAATGGGGACGATGTCGACTTCGTTGCCGGTGGTGATGAAGTTCACCCCGACCGAATACGTCTTGCGTTTGATTTGCTCGGGCTTGAAATTCGGGAACGCCGTCTCGAGCTTTTTCGCGAGCCAGTCGATGAGGTCGGAAATTTTGTCCGGGGCCGAGTCCGAAGACACGTAGCAGCCCACGTCGATATCGCTGATCGACTTCAGCGCCGTTCCCTTGGCGAGGCTTCCCGATAGCAGCATCTTGCGCAGCGCGAAGTCGGGGTGGTCTGCCAGATACGTCTCCAAACGATCGCGCAACCGGTTGGCCTGCGCGCGTAAATCCGCAGCGTCGTCGCGCTTCAAATTCACCCGTTCGTCGGCAAAACGAACCAGGTCCGCGTGATTTACGTGGTCGCGGCTCATGCTACCCCACTCCTCTCGATTGACGATTCTCGGTTCACGGGGTAGGTTACTATATGGGTCGTGTTTAGCTGTCAATATAGTTTCTATCCCCATTTATGAGGCTTGCGATGAATGATGAAGTGACCGGCATCCGGTGGGGGGTCGAACAGCGGCTGGAGTTCATAGAATTCCGTCTGTTCTGGGAGGGCGGCGTCCGCCGCAAGGACATCGTAGACATGTTCGGGGTATCGGTGCCGCAGGCATCCAAGGACTTGACGCTCTATCAGGAGCGGGCACAGGGAAACGTGGATTACGACAAGAGCGGCAAGCGCTATGTCGCGTCGCCTAATTTCAAACCGAGATTTTTGCAGCCCGATTCTGATGGTTATCTATCGCGGTTGCGCTCGCTGGCGGAGGGGTTGGCGAAGCCGGCGGAATCATGGATCGGCTATCGCGCCGATACGGATATCGCCCTTACCCCGCATCGAGAGGTAGAACCTGTTGCGTTGCGGGCTGTTCTCGACGCCATGCGCGATGGAAAATCGATAGAGGTATTGTACCAGTCCATGAGCGACATTCGGACCGAGCCGGTATGGCGGCGGATGTCGCCCCATGCCTTCGGGTATGACGGTTTTCGTTGGCACGCCCGGGCCTATTGCCATATCGACGAAAAGTTCAAAGACTTCCTGCTACCGCGCATTCTTGACATTCGTTCCCCCGGGCCGAGCGGAGCCAAAAGCCACGAGGACGCGCTCTGGCATGAGCGCGTTGCAGTGGAAATCACGCCCCATCCGCAACTAACGGCAAGCCAGAAGACCGTCGTCGCGAAAGACTACGGCATGCAGGATGGCAAAGCCGTCCTGTCCATTCGCTTGGCCATGTTGTTTTACGTCTTAAAAAGACTCGGCTTGCTTCGCCACCCGGAGCAGGAGAAGCCGCGCGCCCAGCATATCGTCTTGCTCAACAAGGAATATGTTATGGCGGCGCAGAAGCGTGCGGAGTTTTACGATGTCGGCAGCGCCAGCGCGCTTTCTTCATAGTCAGGACGACACTGGAACTCGAGGTACCGGCTCGGTCCCTATGCCAAAACCAGTGAAGGATCTGCTCACGGCGTGCGTCGGTTTGCCGTCCTCGATTGCACCTCATGCTGGTGCGAGCCGGATTCACCGCACCTGCAAGGACAACAAAAGTTTAGGGTAGGGCTGGTCAGAATATCGCCTGGAATGCTCTACTGGGGCTGCCGTTGAGTATGGCCTCCTCATGCTTAACTCCGATGTTTGCAAATTCTATTCGCCCGGTCTGTTCCTCCCAAAACATCAAGCGTAGGCCTGCGCCTTTCTTTGTGACGTGGACACGCCTAGAGCCTGCTTTGTCGATCGGTCTCTTCTTCTGGAAATCCCGTTCGAACAAAAGAGTATTGTCCGCAACGACAGTCGAGCAGCGATCCAGCGTTGCCCCGGCATGTTTGTGCGTACCGGCCGCCTGGTTGGCGGCGAGTGATGCATAGAAATTCTCGCCAATTCCAAACTTGCGGCCGTAGCTAAGTGGGAGATGATCGACGACTACCTCAAGCTTCTGGGCCGCTCTCAACGCAATGGGCAGCGCGAGCTCAGATCCATCTGATGCCATTCTCCAGAGCGCCGCCGGCGCCAAGGAGTTAATGAAGCTAATTGGTGACTCGGTGACCGGAACGCTAATCTCGCAATCGGTGACGGTCCTTGTCGTGCCGTCTGACATTGTAGCTCTAATATCCGAAGCAAAGACGCCCATCGACTCTTCTTCGATGTTAAAGCCCGGAACTATTGCCAGGATTTCTCCAATAGCAGGATCTCCCTGAACCAAGACGCCTATAGCGCACGTTAACTTGTGTGTGCTATCTAGTAACACCTGAGATGTGCCCTTCAGAATCTCTGCGGCGGCACACTGCGCGTCGCAGGTATCTATCTGAACGCCAATTACTTCTCGCAGCGATCCAGCCCTGCTGAGTATTTTAAAAATACGCTTATTGATGTCTCTTGCTGAAAAAACTTCGTTCAAATGATGCAACTCTAAAAGCGCCTGGATGTTGTGTATTGCGGGGAAGCTATTGGCAGCCTCCAGAACCTCAACCGCATCGTCGCTAACCACAATGTTTATACAATTTTGACGCCCGCACTTTTCCGCCCAAACCTCCAAGCGATCGAATATTTTGTGGAGTCCGTCGACCGTGTCAATTGCGCTGGGAACGGCAAACATTGATACATCTAAAAAAGCCGCCGGCCTCATGCTTCATCCCGAGTCGATGCAGTCTTCTCGCTATTCTTTTTCTTTTGTGCAGCTCTAAGGATTGCCTCTGTCTCACTCTCCGATTGGTCAAAGAAATCGTCTGGCCAATCGAGAACTGCTCCATATTTCGAAAGGCGAACCTCGGAGCACACCGTCTTGCCTTCGATCTTCTGGGTAAAATAGATTTTCACCTTTTCATTCAGGGCCTCGCCTGGCGCCTGAGCTATTCGTAGCCTGAATCGCTCGACCAAATATTCACTATGAGTTTCCAGCAGACATTGTTTACCCAGGAGACTCAACGAAAAGAAAAAATCAGCCAACCTAGCTTGAACTTTTGGATGGAGATGAAGTTCTGGTTGTTCAAACACAAGGAGACTCGGAGTGTTGGCCAATAATGACATCACCACGATAGGCAAGAGCTGGCTAACGCCCACGCCGACGTTCGTCAAATCATGAGACTTGCCATTCTGATCGACACTGACTTGAAGCTGATGTCCTATTTTTCCAAGATCGGTCGTACTGACTGCCTCGGCGACGCCCAGGTAAGAAAGCCAATCCTGTACGGCTTGTTGAAGAGGTAGCTTCGCCTTTTTCGCCCCTATCAACATGCTGGCGTCGGAACTTTTGAAGCACTCAACAAGAGTCTCTCGGTGAAGATCCAGGACCGCCGCTGTATGTTCGCCTCGATACCCTACATCTTTGGGATTGATCAAAGCCTCGAGCGGATAAATGGGGCGAGGCTCATCGCGCAACGGGCCGAGATAGTAAATGCCAGTCTGGAAAAAGTTTTGGATGTGCTCTGCTGCGGCAGAAAAATCGTGAGACACACCTGATTGGAAACCCTTCTCGGAGAGATTGCTCCCTAGTTCGAATATAAGGTGTTGCACATCTTCCTGCCGCTCAATTAGTGAGTGGCGCAACGCCTGACGCGCACGAGAGCTGTGCCGAAAGAGATCGTCGAGACTGCGAGCAAACTCTTTGGCTGTCCACCTACGGGATTTCCAACCGGCCATGGCGTCTGAGAGTCTGGGGGCCCTGGGCACAAACCGGGTGGCATCACCGTCGATTGGCTTAAACTCCCCGACATGATCTACAAGTAGGCTGATCACCTCCGATGGGAGTACGTATTCGGTTATCTCCGGCTCTACAAAACGCAAATTGGCATTTGGCGTAACGAGGTATTCGGAGACTTTTTGAGAGAAGTATTTTCGCTGATTGTAGTAAAATCCAAAGCGAAATGGAAAGAAGTGTCGGAGATCCGCCCCAATCAAAGAATTTTCTGGCCGTCGACCGGTGATGCTATCTCTAGTCAGTGGATCTATTCGCTTTGCGGTATATGGAAAATGTAGATCATATTTGTCCAACGAAGTGTCGGCATCAGTAGAATTTAAGTTCTTTTTAGCAAGATTGACTGACGCGCTCCGAGGGCCTTTTTCTTCGTCAATATCAACTTTCAAAGACAGCGCCGTCAATGTCGGTTGCAATTGTAACAGTTCTGCACCAGGATTGTCGCGATTACCCCGCTTGGCCACCGACTTGTTTACACCGAAGCTCAGCGAATATGTCGCTCGAAGCGGATTATCCGCCCCCGGATAATACATGTAACGACTGGGAATACCGCCAGGTGAAAAGCGATACGATTGCAGTTCATCCAGAACCCATCCTATAGAAATATCGGGCGACGGGTTAGTTGTGTTCTTTATGTCGTCAAAGCGCCCTAGCTTCAACAAAGGGCCATTAAGCCCTATTGGCCGTGTTACAGGCGCATATTGTAGCGTCTGTTTGATCAGTAAAATACTCTGGATTATGGAGCTTTTACCACTGCTATTGGAGCCCGCAAGGATTGTTATCGGGGCCAACGGCAACGTAGTGTTGCCGCTAAATGATTTAAAGTTGCCGATAGACCACTCTGTTAGCATTATACCCCCACACTTAGCCATCCTTGCACGTGCTGGTGGAAAATGGCAACTTGAATTTAAATCTCCTACAGCGTCTCGTTCGGTACTTCGAGTGGTGGTAGAAGGCCTAGCCATCATCGCTGTAGCCTTTCCAGGCTGGCCACGGATCATAGCATCGACTTCGTCCACTTCGCTGTCATTGTTCGCGAATTGGTTGATGGTGAAAACGTGCAAGGCCCCGGTAACGGCTGCCCACAATGGCTCGAGGTAAGAACACCGGGGTAACTGGCGCCTCTAGCGCTTGCATTGCCAAGTGTGCAAGCTGAACGGCGCGGTAGACCACTCGCCTTCGGAGGGAATTTCTTCTTTCCTATGCGGCGTTGCGTGGGGCGCTGCTGTCTTCCCGCCTCCCGGCGTTTATTGCTGCAAGCGTCGCACGTGGGCCAAGCCAAGAGCGAATTTTTGCGTCCCTAGTGGCCATGTTCCGCAAAGCGCTGAATATCTTGTCGCTGATGGCTTGCTGTTGCGCGCGGAGGTGATCTTCAAGCAGCTTGTGTCGCGATATATATCCCGCATTCACGCCGGGGATGGCGTGATTCATTAACAGACGTGCGTCGAACTCGGAAACGCCCGCAGGGGTCGCCAGTGTTCTAAACGTCTGGCGTAAGTCATTGCCCCACTTAGAAAGAACGTCCCGGTCTTCCTTCTGCTCGGCCAGATGGCCGCTGTCACTGTCCGCCGTGAAGAGCCAGTTCTTGGCTTTAGAGGGATAGAAATGATGGGCGAAGCGGATCGTGCGCACAAGACAAAGGATCATCTGGCGCGACAATGGAATGTCGAAGGCTCGGTCCGCACCACCCTTGGGTTGCGGGATGTGCAATGTGCGTCGGCGCATATCCAGATGCTGTGGCTGTGCCTCCATGAGCGCCGTTGGACGGCACCCGGAAAGCAGAGAAAAGAGATGGAATTCTCGCCTGATGGGGTTCTGCAACACAGCAACCTGATGAAACCAAGAGGACAGATCGTCGAGCCCCATGGCTGTGTTGCGTCGTTTTTCTGAATTCCAATCTACGATGCTTGCCGGGTTATCGGCGGGGAGATAACGATGGGCCCTGCGCGCATGATTGTAGACTGCGCGCAAGGTCCGCATGCTCCCGTTAGCGATGTAGGGGCCGTGGTCCTTGGTAATTTCATCGTGTCTGGTGATGACTTTGGCCGGATCTTCGGCCAGGTCCTGCAGCGGCGTATCTCGCCATTGCTTGAAGAGTCGTTCAACGTGGTCGCGATAGCCCTCGATCGTACCGTTGCTTCGACCCTTTCGGATCAGGTGCGCATCGCGATAGCGCTCCCACGCGAGGCCCAAGGTGACACCTTTGGGGGATGCATCTGTCTGTTGATCGGACTGTACCGGCGGTCCTTCCCGAGGCCCACTAGCGCTGCCTAGTTGCTCCGTCGGCAAGGCAGGTTTCGGATCCGGGTGTTGCCCCTTGGAAATCTGCGCGAGATATGTCTTCGCTATTGCTCGAGCCTCGCGTGTCGACATGGTCTCGCCTTCGCCGATCCGTACCGAGATCGATGCAACTCGCTTGCCATCCTTTCGCAGGTCTCCTTGAACGGCGAATGTCTTGCTTCGTCTGCCGACGATGACGTGGAACCCCTTAAGCTGGGTGTCGCGGGCGCGATACTGTCCCGAGCTCGGCGCCTTGAGGTCGCTGACTGCCCGGTCGTTGATAAGGATACGGATGTCGACCATAGCGCGGCTCCGGCAAGTCTAGTGGACGTCGGCCAGAAAATTCAGCCGGCGTTTCAGCCGGTTTTAGATTCGCACAGGATCTACCGTCGTGTCTACGCCAAACCCGTCAGTCATGCGCAAATAGCTGAAGTGGAAGATACATTACAACCATGGCGAAAGATTGGATACTCGCGGCAGTTCGCAAAACTAAACTACGAATCTGGGGGTCAGGAGTTCGAATCTCTTCGGGCGCGCCAAAATCTCGAAACCGTCCATTCGCGCCGCATCCACGAGGTCGACACCCCAAAGGTTTTTCGACCGGATGATCCGCTTGGCGGGAGCGGACGGGGTGTTCATCCGCACTCCAAAAACCAATTGCAAAATAAAATCGGTCGATCTAACCTGAACCGATTGCATAACGCAATCAGATTGTGCGAACGCCATGTGAGGAACAGGCAATGGCCAAGCTCGTGTTCGGAATGAACCAGTCGCTGGACGGTTACGTCGATCACATGGCGTTTGGGCCGAGCCCCACACTCTTCCGCCACTTCATCGAGGACGCGCGGAGGCAGGCCGGCAGCATCTACGGCCGTCGCATGTACGAGATCATGCGCTATTGGGACGACGATCATCCTGAATGGGATTCCGAGCGGCTTGCCTACGCGGCGGCGTGGCGGCGCCAGCCGAAATGGGTCGTCTCGCGTTCGTTGCAATCGGTCGGCCCCAACGCCACGCTTGTCGAGGGCGATCTCGAGGGCGCGATCCGCAAGCTGAAGGCCGGACGCGACGGCGAGATCGAAGTCGCCGGCCCGGACCTGGCGCGAAGTCTCACCGAATTAGGCTTGATCGATGAGTATCGGATCTACCTGCACCCGGTGGTGCTTGGTCACGGCAAGCCCTATTTCGCCGGACCCCGGCCGCCGCTGCGCCTGATGGCGCATGACCGGATCGGCGAGGATGTGATCCGGTTGTCCTACGTTCCCGCCTGATCTCGCGATGCCCGCCCGTCTTCGGGCGCGCCATTCAGTGTTCGAACGTCCGCTCAGAAATGGTCAGGTGAGTCGGACGATCTTGAAGCCCCCGATCTCCTTGACGACCGGATGATCCTTCCAGCGCTCGACATCGTGCAGCACGACGAGCTTAGACAGGTCGCCGCCGGGTCTCAGATCGCCTGCGGTGCCGTTCGGGCTTGCACGAGCAGCCAGCGTTCGAACCCCCACAAAAGGATCGGACAGGCCATGAGAGCTGCAGAGCCGAGGCCGAGGGCCGCACCTGCGCTGCCAGTCCAAAGCGCAAGCCTGCCGCCGAGCCAAGGCGCGATCAGCATCGTGGCGTAGTAAACCATGTAGAAGAGTCCCATTCCCAGCGCCCGTGTCGCCGGCGCCAGCACCCGCGCCGGCAGGCTCATGATCGATCCGGCCGGGAGCCCGCAGACGAGGCCGAGCGCAACCAATGTGGGCGGCACCGGCGAGCCGCGCCACAACAGAGCAATCAGTGCAGCGAAAGCGAGGCTGCTTGCGACAAGCAGCGCATTGCGGCTTCCCGCGCGGTCCGCGAGGTAGCCTCCGAGCGGAACCGAAAGGGCCGTGAGCCACAGCACGATGCTGACCTCTGAGCCGGCCGCGGCCGTCGACCAGCCGCGCTCGACCAGCATCGACGGCGCGAAACTGAAGATCATGGCGAAGCCGACATTGTACAAGGCCCATATCGCGCCTGCCAGCAGCACGGCCCAGACGGCAGGCGGCCCGAGCCGCGCGGCTTGCGCCGAAGCCGGGGCGACGGAGTGGCCCGGCGGCCGGTAGCAAAACCCCACCAGCGCCAGGGCTGCGCCGATAAGCGCCATGACCGCGATCTGCGTGCTCGCAATTCCGAACCCGGCCTGGATCAGCGGCAGCGCGACGAGAGTCAGGGCAATGCCCAGCGGCCATGAGTTGATGAAGATCGCCATCGCCGTAGCGATCTGCCGGCCCGCGAACCAGTCGACCATCATTTTGGTCATAAGTACGTTCAACAGCACGCCGCCTGTGCCGGCGATCAGCCGGCCTGCGATCTGCACGCTCCATGAACTCGAGCTGCAAAGCAGTGCCTCGCCCGCCAGCATCATGAACAATCCGGCAAGCACGGTTGCCTTGTCGCCAAAACGCCGTCCGATCGCACCGCCCGGGAACGCCAGCGCGATGCCCGGCGCGAAATAGAGGCCTATGAGCACGCCTATGTCGGCAAGGTCGGCGTTCAATGCCTTCCCAAGCTCCGGCGCGATGGCCGCGATGCTCTGGAATTGCACCGCCATCGCGGTGCGAGCGACGAAGAGGACGGCAAGGATCGTCCAGCGGCCGCGCACGGGTCCTCCTACGGACTTTCGAATTATCCAGGCCTGATATTTTGGTTCAGCCGGAAGAAATTGGTCGGATCGTACTGCTTCTTGATGGCGGCGAGGCGCGCATAATTGGCGCCATAGGCATCACGCACGCGCTCGTCGCCTTCGTCGCCAAGATTGTTGGCATAAACGCCGCCGGTTGAGAACGGTCTGACAGCATTCCAAAGCTCGCGCGCCCAACCGATATTGGCCGCATCATCGGCCGGATCGTCCCAGATGGCGATCGGGAAGCAGTCGAGCGCCGCATCGCGGTTAGCGTAGGGCGATGCCGACGCGGGTACGCGGGCGATCGCGCCGCCGACTTGCTGGAAGACCAGCAGGGACGAGCGATTGGGGGCCTTGGCGTAAGCGTCAAGCAGCGCCTCGATCGCGCCATCGCTGATCCCGCGCAGGAACTGCGCCTTCCAGTAATAGCGTCGCCCGCGTGGAAAGAGGCTGTCGCCCGCCGATTGAATCTGGACGTAGGGGATGGCTTGGAGCCGGCTATCGATGGGAGATCCGAATTTCATCAGCGGCGCGACGACGGCCTCGCCGGTTTCGGGCGGCCCGGCATAGCAGGCGGAAATGCTGAAGGTGCGCTCGCCCGAGGGCAGCGTGACGAGCGCGGCATCGACGCTCACCTCGTCCGGGGCGTCGCGGGAGAATTTGTCGTAGAACCGCATGGCCTCCTGCGCCTGATCCCAGGCGTGAAGCACCGAGCCCACGAGAAGGTCCGGGCCGAGCGGGTGCAGCCGGTATTCGAATGCCGTCACGATGCCGAAATTGCCGCCGCCGCCGCGCAATGCCCAGAACAGGTCAGGGTGCTCGCCGGCGCTTGTCCGCAACAGCCGTCCGTCGGCGGTGACGATTTCAGCAGCGATCAGATTATCGCAGCTGAGACCATGCTTGCGCCCGAGCTTGCCGAAGCCGCCGCCGAGTGTCAGGCCGGCAATGCCGGTGTCGCCGTTGACGCCCATGGTCGTCGCGAGACCGTAGGCCTGTGTGGCTGCGTCGAACTCGCCGAGATTGAGGCCGGCTTCGGCTTTGGCAATGCGGCGCTCGGGGTCGATCGCGATCTTCTTCATGCGGGATAGATCGATCACCAGTCCATCGTCGCAGACCGACAGACCGGCGACGTTATGACCGCCGCTGCGAACCGCCACGAGACAGCCTTGCGACCGGGCATAGGTCACCGCTTGGACGACGTCATCGGGATTGGCGCAAAAGATGATTGCGGCAGGGCGTTTGTCGATCGCCCCGTTCCAGACTCTGCGCGCCTGATCGTAGCCGGCATCCGTTGGCAATACCAGTTCGCCTTGCAAGCTCTGCCGCAGCTGTTCGATCGCGGTGCCCGCAGAATGAGATCGGTCCAACCGCGTGTCGGCCTGTTGAGGAATCTCCATCGTTGTCTCCCTCGGTTCCAACAATGCTAAGGTCTCACAGGAACCCGACCTTCCGCAAAAGCGAAATTCTTAGCGACTGGGTGAGCAAAATTCATCTACATTGCCGGCATGAGAAACTTGCCGCCGCTCCGTGCTTTGCACGCCTTCGAGGCCGCCGCCCGGCATGGCAGCTTCAAGGCCGCGGCGGTGGAGCTCGGCGTGACGCCGACAGCGATCAGCCACCAAATCCGCTTGCTGGAAGAGATATGCGGCCGCAAGCTGTTCCAGCGCCGGCCGCGCCCGCTTGCGCTGACAAGCGCCGGAGCGCGACTTTTTCCCATCCTGCGTAACGGCTTTGATATTCTCGCCGGCTCCCTTGCCGCGGTCGCCGAGCCCGATGTCCAGGCGCCAATGCGGGTCACAAGCCCGAACGCTTTCGCCAGCCGGTGGCTGGTGCCGCGCTTATCGAAATGGCGAGAGGCCAACCCGGCCGTGCCGCTGGAGATCATCGGCACGGACGCGGTCCTCGATCTGCGCGCTGGCGTCGCGGATGTGGCGGTCCGCTACACGCGGCGCCCGCCTCTGGGATTTGCGGGGCAAGAGCTGTGCCGCGATTCCTTTTTTCCCATATGCAGCCCACGATTGTTGGCAAGCGATGGGCGGGCGATCGAGCGGGCCGCCGATCTGTTGCGCTATCCGTTGATCCATTTCGACTGGATGAATCGGGACCCGGACGCGCCGACCTGGCGCCGATGGTTGGCGACGGCCCGATCAATCGATCCCGACCTGATCTCCGACAAGGCCTGGGATTTGAGCTTCCGCGAGGAGCTGCATGCAATCGACGCGGTTGTCGCCGGGCAAGGCATCGCTATCCTGAGCGACGTCGTCGTCGGCCGCGAACTGGAAAGCGGCTCGCTCGTCAAGGCCCATCCCTTATCCTTGCCGGGCTATAGCTTCTATGTCGTGTGGATGCAGCACAATCCGCGATCCGGGGTGATGGAGACCTTCCTGGCCTGGATGAGAACCGTCCTGTGAGATTGCCGACCTGCGAGCCGGATTCACCGGGTCGCGGTCAATTCGATTGTCCGGAAGTCTCGCGCCGCGGCGGCTGAAGGGCGCCCGCCTTGCCGTTCGCGCCGTCGAGCAGCGCGATCAATCCCTTGAGGATCTCGATCGGCGGCGGCGGGCATCCCGGAATGTGCAGGTCGACCGGCATCACGTCCGACACGCCGCCGACGACCGCGTAGCTGCCGGCGAAGCAGCCGCCGTCCTTGGCGCAGCCGCCGAGCGCGACCACCCATTTCGGGTTGGGCGTCGCGTCCCAGACCCGCTTCAGCGCCTCGCGCATGTTCTTGGTGACCGGTCCGGTGACCAGAAGCACATCGGCATGGCGCGGCGAGGCGACGAAGCGGAAGCCGAAGCGCTCGATATCGTAGAAGGCGTTGTTGAGCGCGTGCATCTCGAGCTCGCAGCCATTGCAGGAACCGGCGTCGACGGCGCGGATCGACAGGCTCCGGCCGAGCCGCTTGCGGGCAACGCCGTCGAGCGCCCTCGCCAGCTCGTCGACGGCCGCGTCGCTGACTTGCGGCGGGCGCTCGGTCAAGGGCGGGCGGATCAGGCTTTCGAAGAGCAGTTTTCGCATGACGGTGTGCCTTGGTCCGGCTTGGAGCAGTTCAGCGTCTGATAGAACCGCCGACCTGCTTCAACTCTTTGTTTTTGCGCAATTCCGGCCGGAAAACCGCTGCGCACTTTTCCTGGAACTGCTCTAGAGATCATGGCCGGAATAGGAGCAGTTGAACGATTTGTTGCAGATCGGGAAGTCGGCGACGATGTTGCCTTCGATCGCCGCCTCCAGCAGCGGCCACTGGAACCATGAAGGGTCGCGCATGTGGCAGCGCTCGATCGTGCCGTCTCCGCCGATGCGCAGCCAGACCATTATGTCGCCGCGAAAACCCTCGACCAGCGCCATGGCCTCGCGCGGCCCATCCGCAACATTGTCCGCAGCGATATCGACGCGGATCGGTCCGCCCGGCAGCCTCCCGAGGATCTGCTCGACCAGCGACAGGCTCTGCTCGACTTCCCGAACGCGGATCCAGACGCGCGCGTTGACGTCGCCCTCCTGCAGTACCGGCACATCGAAGGCGAGCTCGTCATAGGGCGCGTAGCCCGGGGTGCGGCGCGCATCGAAATCGCGGCCCGACGCCCGCCCGACATAGCCGCCGGCGGCATATTGCCGGGCAAGCTCGACCTTGAGCCGGCCGGTCGCGACCGTGCGGTCCTGCAGCGAGGCCGTGTTGTCGTAGAGCTCGACCAGATGCGGGAAGCGCTGCCTGATCTCCGCGACCAGCGACCGGATCGCGCCGGTCCCGGCCTCGTCCAGATCGTTTGCCGTGCCGCCGGGCAGGATACGGTCGCGCATCAGGCGGTGGCCGAAGGCGGCGTCGGCGGCGCGCAGCACGCGCTCGCGCAGCACGCCGCAATGCGCGTGCATGATCGCGAAGGCGGCGTCGTTGCAGATGGCGCCGATGTCGCCGAGATGATTGGCGAGCCGCTCCAGCTCTGCCATCAGCGCCCGCAGCCAGATTGCACGCGCGGGAACCTCGATCCCGAGCGCGGCTTCGACGGCGCGGGCAAAGACCAGCGAATAAGCGGCCGTGCTGTCGCCGGACGTCCGGCCCGCCAGCTTGGCCGCGCGCTCGATCGGCGCGCCGGCCATCAGGCCCTCGATACCCTTGTGCACATAGCCCAGCCGCTCTTCCAGCCGCACCACCGTTTCGCCGCCGGCCGTGAAACGGAAATGTCCTGGCTCGATGATGCCTGCATGCACCGGCCCGACCGCGATCTGGTGCAGGCTTTCGCCTTCCGCCGCGAGGAATCGGTAGGAAGCAGCGGCCGCCGGTCCACCGGACTGCGCGGCCAGCGGATGCGAGACACCCCACTGGCCGTGGTCGAGCCAGCGGCGTGTGTCGGGCAGGCCCTGCGGCGCCAGCCCGAACAGGTCCGCGGCAGCGCGCTCCAATCGCAAAGCCGGCGCATGGTGCTGGCCGACCGACGGGTAGCGGCCGCCGCGGCAGTCCAGGCTGATGACGCCGACGTCCAGCGCTTCGTCGAGAAGCGCCATATGCACCTTGTCCGGCTCCCCCCACAGGCCGAGCAGGCTCCAGCGGCCGGAAGCGAGCTGCTCGACGGCAAGGTTCCAGGTTTTGGGGGCCACCACGGCGCGCGGCCAGGGAATTTGATGCTCGATCCGGCGGCCGGCTTCGATGAGATCGGCGAGCGCGGGCATGTTTTTCCTCACCATGCGCTCACCCCAATATCCCGGCGACATGCTGGAACCACGCCACCAGCGGCGCCGGCAGATAGATGCCGGCGGCGAAGACCAAAGCGAGGTGCGAGTACATCGGCACGTAGGACGCCTCGACCGGCGCCATGCCGCCGCGCGGCTCGCCGAAGGCAAGCCCCGTCAGCCGCAGCAGCAGCGCGCCGAAGGCGATCAGCAGCCCGAACACCAGCGGGATCGCCAGCCACGGATGTCGGGCGAAGGTCGAGCTGACGACCAGGAACTCGCTCATGAAGATGCCGAGCGGCGGCAGGCCGGCGATGGCCACGACGCCGATGACGAGCGCCCAGCCGAGCCCCGGATGGCTTTCGGTCAGCCCTCTGATCTCGGAGATCTTCTGCGTGCCCTTGACCTGCGCGATATGGCCGACGGCGAAGAAGATCGCCGACTTGGTCAGACTGTGCATGACCATGTGCAGCAGGCCGGCGAAGTTGGCGAGCGGGCCGCCCATGCCGAAGGCGAAGACGATGATGCCCATATGCTCGATCGACGAATAGGCGAACAGGCGTTTGATGTCGCGGCGGCGGTAGAGCATGAAGGCCGCGAAGATCAGCGAGGTCAGCCCCATCGTGACCATCAGCGGTCCGGGGCCGATCGCCTGCGGGCTCGCCGCGAGCAAAAGCTTGAAACGCAATACGGCGTAGAGCGCGACGTTGAGCAGCAGGCCCGACAGCACCGCCGAGATCGGCGTCGGGCCCTCCGCATGCGCGTCGGGCAGCCAGGCATGCAACGGGGCAAGGCCGACCTTGGTGCCGTAGCCGAGCAGCAGGAAGATGAAGGCGACGCTGAGCAGCGCCGGATCGAAATGCGCCGCGTTCTCAATCAGCACCGACCAGACCATGGCGTTGGTGCCTTCCCCGACGACCGGCTGGGCGGCCATGTAGACGAGGATGGTGCCGAACAGCGCGAGCGCGATGCCGACGCTGCCGAGGATGAAATACTTCCACGCCGCTTCCAGCGCTTCATGGGTTCGGTAGATGCCGACCATCAGCACGGTGGAAAGCGTGGCGAGCTCCACCGCGACCCACATCAGGCCGATATTGTTCGACACGAAGGCCAGGTTCATGCCGAACATCATGATCTGGTACATCGCGTGGTAGAATCGCAGGTTCGGCGCGGTCAGCCGCCCGGTCTCCAGCTCATGCGCGATATAGGAGGCGCTGAACACGCTGGTGGTGAAACCGACGAATGTGTTGAGCACGATGAAGACGATGTTGAGATCGTCGATGATGAGATACTGCCCCGGCGCCGGCCGGTCGGTTGCGAACAGCGACAGCGCGGCGAGCAAGGTGAGCAGGCTGGCTATCACGTTCACGACGGCCGTCATGCGGTAGTTCGGCAATGCCGCCAGAATGGCAGCGGTGCCCGCCGGGATGAAAAGGATCGCGGCTACGGCGTCGAAGGAGAACCCGCTCACCGGCGTTCTCCCCGGTAGTCGTCGAGCGCGCCGACATCGACCGAATCGAACCGCTCCCGGATGCGGAACAGGAAGACGCCGATGACGATGAAGGCGATCAGGATCGAGAAGGCGACGCTGATCTCGACCACCAGCGGCATGCCCTTGGCGCCGGTGGCGGCCAGCACCAGGCCGTTCTCCAGCGACATGAAGCCGACGACCTGGCTGACGGCGTTGCGCCTTGTGACCATCACCAGCAGCCCGAGCAGGATGATCGACAGCGCGAAGGCGAGGTCCTCGCGCGCGAGCGGGTCGGCCTCGGGCGTCACCCTCAGCATCAGCACCATGGAGAGCGTCACCAGCCCGATGCCGGCAAGCATGGTCGGGCCGATGCCGACGGCAGTCTCGATGTCGCGGTGGATGCCGAGCCGCTGGATGATGCGATGCAGCCCGACGGGAATGACGATCGCCTTGAAGACCAGGGCGATGCCGGCGGTGATGTAGAGGTGATGCGCGTCCTGGATATAGGCCTGCCACGCCACTGACAGCGCAAGCACGACAGCATGCAGCGCAAAGACGTTGATCAGCGCGAACAGCCGGTCCTGGTAGAGCATCATGAAGGAGATCAGCACCAGGCTGCCGGCGAGCAGATGGGCGATGTCGAAGGTGAGACCGTTCATCACAGGCTCCGCGAGACGAACAGCAAAAGCGTGCCGAGCAGCGCCAGCATCAGCGCGGCACCGAGGAAGTCCGGCACGCGGAAGACACGCATCTTGGCGACCGCCGTCTCGAACACGGCAAGCAGGATGGCAAGCATGGCGAGCTTGCCGAGATAGGTGGCCGCGCCGATGGCCAGCGATTGCGGCCCCGTTCCGCCGCCCGCCAGCCCCCAGGGCAGGAAGACGCAGGAGATCAGCGACATGTAGAGCAGCAGCTTGATGAAGCTGGCGAGCTCGATCATCGCCAGATGGCGGCCGGAATATTCCAGGATCATCGCCTCATGCACCATGGTGAGCTCCAGATGCGTGGCGGGATTGTCGACCGGTATGCGCGCGTTCTCGGCGATCGCCACCATCACCAGCGCGATCAGCGACATGCCGAGCGACACCCGCAATCCGACCTCAGGCGAGCCCATGAAGGCGGCGACCGTCGAAAGCTGCGTGGCGCCGGCCACCAGCGCCAGGCTGAAGACGATGAGCAGCATCGCGGGTTCGGCCAGCGAGGCGATCATCACCTCGCGGCTGGCGCCGATGCCGCCGAAGCTGGTGCCGACATCCATTCCGGCGAGCGCCTGGAAGAAGCGCGCGCTGCCGAGCAGCGCCACGATGACGATCAGGTCGGCGGCCCAGCTGAACTCGAGGCCGGTGGCGAAGGTCGGAACGAGCGCCGCCGCCACCCATGTCGCGGCGAAGATCAAATAGGGCGTCACGCGGAACAGCCAGGACGCGTTGTCCGCCAGCACGACCTCCTTGCGCATCAGCCTGACGAGATCGCGATAGGGCTGGATCACCGAGGGTCCCTGCCGCCTGACCAGCCTAGCCTTCACCTTGCGCACGAAGCCGATCAGAAGCGGCGCCAGCAACAGCACCGAGAACATCTGCGCGCCCTGAATGGCGAGCTCCAGGATCACGGCCATAGCGCAAGCACCAGGAGCAGGATGACGAGGTAGAGGAAGACCAGCGTCAGGTAGCGGCGGATGGTCAGGAACTGCAGGTGGTTCAGCCGCTCGGTGGCGAAATCGATCGCGCCGGTGATCGGCTGGTAGAATATCTCCCAGGCCACGTCATGCATGTCCACCTTGAGGCGCGCCGGCTCGAGGGAGCCCGGCGCCGGCATGTCCACCGTCTCGCGGGCTCTGAACGCGAAGCCGCCGAAGACGCGGCGAATGGGCTGTGCGAAGCTGACCGCCGTGTATTGCGCGGCCGGCACCGCATCAGTGAAGCCGCAGCCCCATGCGATGCTCCGGCGCAGCGCATGCGAGGCGAAGCGGTGGATGAAGAAAGCCGTGAGCGACGCCGAAATGGCGATGAAGGCGAACACCAGGAGGCCGTTATAGGAGCTGCGGCTCTCGGCGATCGGCACGATCGACAGCCATGGCTCAGCCATCTGCACCGGCATGCGGTCGCCGATCAGCGAAAGCGACACCGGCGACAGCGCGTCGATGGCGAAGCCTGGCAGGATGCCGGCGAGCAGGCAGAAGGCGGCAAGAACCGCCATCGCCGCCAGCGACCAGCGGTCGACCTCATGCGCCCGCTCCACCGCCGCCGACCGCGCCCGGCCAAGGAAGGCGATGCCGAATGCCTTGACGAAGCAGGCCGCGGCCAACGCCGCCGACAGCGCCAGCATGCCGCCGACCGCGGGCACGATGACCTTCAGCCCCCATTGCGGCAGCTCGGGGCTGCGCAATATGGCCTGGAAGACCAGCCATTCGGAGGCGAAGCCGTTGAAAGGCGGCAGCGCCGAGATCGAGACGCAGCCGATAAGGAAGACGAAGCTGGTTACCGGCAGGCGATGGATGAGGCCGCCGAGCTTTTCCATGTCGCGCTCGCCGGTCGACGTCAGCACCGCGCCGGCGCCGAAGAACAGCAGGCTCTTGAAGAAGGAATGGTTGAGCACGTGGAACAGCGCCGCGGTGAAGGCCAGCGCCGCGGCCGAGGGCATGGCGTTCGCCTTGAAGGCCAGCGCAAGGCCGAGGCTGGCAAAGATGACGCCGATATTCTCGATGGTCGAATAGGCGAGCAGCCGCTTCAGGTCCTTTTCCATCAGCGCGTGCAGGATGCCGAGCACCGCCGTCACGCCGCCGATGAGAAGCACAGCTATGCCCGACCACCATGCCGGCTCGCCCAGCAGGTCGAACACCACGCGGATGAAGCCGTAGATGGCGACCTTGGTCATGATGCCGCTCATCAGCGCCGAGACGTGGCTTGGCGCTGCCGGATGGGCAAGCGGCAGCCAGGCATGCAGCGGCACGAGGCCGGCCTTGGAGCCGGCGCCGAGCAGCATGAGAACGAGCACCGCGCCGGCCGCGAGCGGGCCTGGATGCGCCGTCCGCATCGCGTCGAACGCATAGGTTCCCGCCGGTCCCGCCAGCAGGCCGAAGGCAAGCAGCAGCGCCAGCGTGCCGAAGCTCGCCATCACCAGGTAGATATAACCGGCTCGCCGGTTGGCCTCGTCGCGGTGGTGCGCCATGACCAACGCCCAGGAGGCGAGCGACATGAACTCCCAGGACAACAGGAAGCTGAAGGCGTCGTTGGCCAGCGCGACGAGGTTCATGCCGGCGAGGAACGCCGGATAGAAGGGCAGCACCCGATGCGGCGCGGATTCATGCCGGCCGTAACCGAGCGCATAAAGGCTGGTGACGGCGCCGCCCAGATTGACGACGAGGAGGAAGAACGCCGACAGGCCGTCGAGGCGGAACCGCGCGCCGGTCCAGGGCAGACCGAGCGGCAAGGTGGCGGACGCCTCGCCGGAATTGCCGGCGAGATGGCCGGCAACGATCGCGGTCAGCACGGCTGAAATGACGAACGCGGCGCCATAGACCAGGCGCGTCGCAAAGGTGCGCCGGCTAACGGCCGCGCCAAGGACGGCTGTTGCCAGAAACGCGGCAGGACCGCACAGCAGAAGCGCCACGGTCGAGATCACGGCAGGGTCCCGCCAGGCTCGGCATCGCCGGCATCGGACGCCCTGACCGGATCGAACCCGGTCTTCAGCCGCACGCCGCGTCCGCCGCCCTGGCTGGCCGCGCCTTCGCCGATCAGCTCGATGCCGGCCACCTCGAGCGCGGCGATCAGCTTCATCAGCGAATCGACATTGCCCCGGATGATCGAGCCGCTGGCTTCCATGCGCTGGATCGTCGGCACCGACAGGCCGGACAATTCGGCAAGCCGGCGCTGATCGATGCCGAGCAGCGATCTGGCGGCGCGCAATTGCGGTGCGGTTATCACCGAGGACTCTCTTGGTCAGTTCTGAAATATGAGGTCTCGGTGCTGTAGCCTACATTAAAATGTTTTAACGTCAAGGATTGATGTTTCAAACATGCATGTTGATGGTACCGCGACCATCATCTTTGACGGTCGATTGCGAATGGCTATGCCGAGGGTCGAGCCGCCCCATCCTCGTCATTCCAGGGCAGAGCAAGAAGCGAAGCGACGCGGCGCAGACCCGAGGAACCATGCCGTGACTTGGAAGCGCCGCCACCGTGCAGAATCTGCGCGTCGCTTCGCTCCTTGCTCCGCCCTGGAATGACTAAGTTTTTGGATCTCGGCCAATCCCGAAGGTTATGACCTCAATCGGTTGGCGGCTGTTTCCGCTATCGCGTCGGCAAGGCTCATGCCCCACTGCCTGCGGCAATAGTCGCGGAAATCGAAGCAGGGCAGGCCGGGGCAGACTTCGAACTCGATAAGGTGGACCGTGTCGTCGGCCTCGATCCTGAAATCGACGGAAAAGACATCCCTCAGGCCAAGGCCGCTGACCAGCTTTTGCGCGATGGCACGGATCTTTCGATCGGCTGCCGGCTGGCTTGACCCGACCGGCTCGAGCTCCGGCTCCACATAGGTGCCTGCATCCTTCGCGGCCTGGCCGGTGTCGCCATAGAGCGCCATCGAGTCGGCCATGGTCTGGAAGTCGCCGCCGGAATCGACGAAGAAGATGCCCAAAGCCTCGACACCCGTTTCTTCCTTCAACCCAAGGAAGCTCGCCCGCACGTTGCGGCCGGCGACATAGGGCTGGACGACGACATCGTCGCGATAGTGGGCAAAGACGCGCCGGCTAAGCTCCAGCGCATGGCCGAGATCGGCGATGCGCGAATCCGGCCAGATGCCGATCTTGGCGCCGAGCCGGTTCGGCTTGACGAACCAGCCTTTGGGCGAGGCCGGCGGCTCGACCAGCCATTCGCCGTTGCGCGCCAGGCCGGCCTGTGGCGCCGGCAGGCCGAGCGCGATGAGCACGGCGCCGGAGCGAAGCTTGTCCTGGCAGAGCGCGAAAAGCGAATCGTCGGCGCCAATGGTGCGCAGGCCGTTCAGCCGCGCCATTGCAGGCGCCGCCCCGCCGCGGAAATAGGCGATGCCGTCGGTCAGCGTCCAGACCAGCGCCGCCGCCGGATCGGCCTTCGCCAGAACCGGCGCCGCATCGTCGAGCTCGACAGGCTTGAAAGCGAGGCCTCGCTTTTCGCAAGCCGCCGCGAGCTGGCCGAACTCCGGCTTAAGGTCGGTCGATTGCGCCAGATAGGACGAAATCTCGATGGCGCGCTCCGTTGGATAACCCTCCGCGACCAGGCGGTCTAAGCAGGCTTTCTCCGGCTCGTGGACAAGGATCAGCGTCGGCTGCGGCATCGAATGCTCCGGGAGAAATCAGGCGCTACCATCGCATGGCCGCAGCGGCCGGCTTGCGGGAAATCGACCGGGCCGGGGCGGTTGCGTGATAGTAAGCCGGCCGCCGCATCTCTTGTTTTGATGCAATTCCGGATGGAACACTACGGCGAAGATTGCTCCAATTCCCCAGCACGGGAACTGACCGCGGGCTATGTTTGCCTTGGGGCGGCATGCCTTGGAGATTAGCCGAAACGCCCATCACGATCGTCATCCACGGGCGGAGCAAGGAGCGAAGCGACGCGCGCAGACCCGAGGATTCATTCCGTTGCGTCGAAGCGACGCTCACGGTGCAGAATTCTGTTCCATTGCGCCCTTCGGCGGAGGTCACGGAATGGATTCCAGGGTCTCCGCGACGCCGCTTCGCGGCTGCTCCGCCCTGGAATGACGAAGTCGCGAGGCTTCGGCCAATCTCCAGGGTTTGCGCTGATTTCATGGAATGAACAGTGAAAACCTTACCTGCCGACAACCGGAAATCTTTCAAAATCCGTATGTCGAGAAACTAGCCGATCAGCACGCGCGGATCGAAGCGGCCTTTGACCGGGATATCGAGCAGGAAGGTCATGCCGGCCTGCGGATCGAGGGCGCGCTGCTTCTCGTCCTTGCCTTTCCAGGCGGAGGTCACCGCCAGGCGGTCGCCCTTTGCACCGACAAAGGCCGGGCAGGAGGCCTGCGTCACCGGCATGGCGATCTCGCGCAGCAGCGTGCCGTCCGGCGCATAGGCCTTCACCGCCCTGCCGCCCCAGACGGCGTTCCACAGCACGCCGTCACGGTCGACGACCGAACCGTCGACATAACCTTTCGACGAGCGGTGATCGACGAACACTTTCGGCTCGCCCTTGGGCAGTCCGGTCGCCGGGTCGCAGGCGACGCGCATCAGAAGGCCGGTCGCGGTGTCGGTGTAATAGGCTACCGTCCCATCTTCGGAAAAGCAGATCGAGTTCGAGACGGTGATGCCCGAGAACAGCCGGCGCAACTCGCCCTTGAAGAACCAGTAGATCGAGCCGGCGCCCTTCTCCTCGTCCTTGCCCATCGTGCCGGTCCAGAAGGCGCCGCAGGGATGGACGCGGGAATCGTTGGAGCGCGTCAACGGATTGTCGGCCTCGATCGGCGTGTGCAGCGTCAGCCTGCCGGTGTTGACGTCGCGGACCTGCAGGCCGATCTCGGTGGCGATGAGCTGGCGGTCGTCGTCGATGACGGCGATGGCGCTCGCCATCAGGCCGAGATCATGCACCTTCAGCGCGCCAGCGAGCGGCTTTTCCAGAAGCTTGCCGTTGACGATGTCGAACCAGAACAGCGTGTCGGTGGCGGGATCGTAGCTCGGGCCTTCGCCGAGCTCGCAGATATGGTCGGAAAAAACCGAAACGCCGTCCATTGTCATCCTCCGAAGGCTTGGTCCCAGGCGGCGGCTGCGGCGCGGGCGCGCTGCGACACGTCCTCGACCGTCGCGCCCGGCTTGTAGAGGCTCGACCCCAGGCCGAAGACGCTGACGCCGACCGCCTTGTAGCCGGCAAAGTCCTTGTCGGAGACGCCGCCGACGGCGCCGATCAGCGTCGTTGCCGGCAGCACGGCGCGAATGGCCGCGATGCCGCTCGACCCGAGCACGCTTGCCGGGAAAAACTTGAGCGCCGAAGCGCCGAGCCGGATTGCCTGAAAAGCCTCGGTGGGCGTGAACACCCCGGGCATCGTGACCATGGAGTACTGCATGGCGCGGCCCATGACCTCGGCATCGATGTTGGGACTGACCAGCAACTTGCCGCCGGCCTTGTGCAAGGCGTCGACATCGGCGGCCGTCAGCACCGTGCCGGCGCCGACCAGGGCGGTTTGCGGCAGCGCCTTGACCAGATCGGCGATGGAGACGAACGGCTCCGGCGAATTGAGCGGCACTTCGATCGCTTCGATGCCGGCGTCGTGGACCGCCCGGCCGATCGCGACCGCCTCGGAAGGTTTCAGACCGCGCAGGATGGCGACAAGGCCGCGCCTGAGCTTCGGGAAGGGTGCGGTCTGGCTCATGAAGCGCCTCCAATCATGCCGTTCTCGCGCGCGGCCTCGACGAGACCGGCGCGCACCGCTTCATCGGCGTCCACGGTGCGAAAGGCAAGGCCGGCCAGGCCGAGCGCTGTACCATAAAGCACGGCCAGCGCGCCGGAGGCGATCAGCGCCACCGGCGCTTCGCTAGCGCCATAGCGGCGCCTTGCCGAGCCGATCTCGCCGCCGATCAGCAGTCCGGACAGGCATGCCGCGGCGTCGGCGGGCTGCAGATCCTGCAGAAGCCCGGCGGCGCGGATGGCAAACAGCTTTGACGTGACGTCGCCGCCTTCGCCCAAGGCCCGTTCGCACCACCGACGGAAGAACGGGCTGTCCGCGGCGACCGGAGCGGGATGCTCGCCCAGCGAATGTTTCAGGATCGAATGCGCGGCAAGCACCGAGAACAATTCGCCGGTCGGCCAGGTGCCAAAACCTGCGACCGCGCCGTCCTCGACCGCGACCCATTTGGAATGCGTGCCGGGCATGCAGACGAGATGGCGTCCCTTTGCCGGCAAACCGGCGCCGGCAAGCTGGGTTTCCTCGCCGCGCATGACATCCGGCGCCTCAGCCAGGCGCTGCGCGAGGCCGGGCACGATGCGGATGTCGCGGCTCGAGCCTTCGATGCGGGCGGCGCCGCGCAGAATCGCGCCGATCGGCGCCGGCACGGTGACGTAAGGCGCCTCGATCCAGCCCTGGCGGGAACCGGCCATGCCGCAAATGATGACCGGCAGCGTATCCGGCGCGCCCATGGCGCCGAGGTGGCCTTCCAGCACCTTGGCAAAACCTTTTTCGCGCGCGGTGATCAGCCCGTCGTCACCGCGCCGCTCGGCAAGCACCTTGCCCGAGCCGTCGAGCAGCCAGGCCCTGAGCCTGGTCGTGCCCCAGTCGAGCGCGGCGACCGCGGGGGCCGCGCTCACAGGAAACCTCCATCGACGATCAGCATCTGGGCGGTCAGCATGCGCGAGGCATCCGACGCCAGGAACAGCACCGTGCCTATCATGTCGTCGGGCTGCATGACGTCCTTGATGCATTGCCTGGCGACATGGGCGGCAAGCCCCTCATCCGTGACCCAGAGCTCGCGCTGGCGCTCGGTGATGACCCAGCCCGGCGCAACCGCGTTGACGCGGATGCGGTCGGCGCCGAGCTTGCCGGCAAGGCCCTTGGTGAGACCGAGTATGCCCGCCTTGGCCGCGGTGTAGGCCGGCATATCGGGATGGTTGATCAGATAGGAGGTGGAGGTGAAGTTGATGATCGAGCCGCCGCCGGCCCGCTTCATGCCGGGCGCCACCGCCTGGGCGGTGAAGAAATGCGGCCGCAGGTTGATGGCGAGGTTGTTGTCCCAGAACTCGACGGTGACGTCCTCGACCGCGTGGCGGTCGTCCAGCGCGGCGTTGTTGACGAGCGCTGTGACGTCGCCATGCGCTTCGGCCGCCTTCGCCGCGGCGGCGCGCAGCGCCTCAACGTCGCGCAGGTCGGCCTTGAGATAGAGCGGGCGGCGGCCAAGCTCCTTCTCCAGCCGGTCGGCAAGGGCAATGCTCGGCTTGTCGGCTATGTCGACGAAAGCGACCCTGGCGCCCTGCCGCATGAAACCTTCGGTCAGCGCCGCGCCGATGCCGGAGCCGCCGCCGGTGATCAGCACCGAGGCGCCGTCGAGGTCGGCGAAACGCGCCGATGGCATCATGGTCTCTTCTCCGTTTGGCCGGCGCGCATCCTAGCCAGACAAAGCGCGGGAGCAAGGGGAGAACCGTCGGATTCCCGGCTTAACGTCTGACAAATGGGTCACTCCCCCTCACCCAGCCTCCGCTTCGCTCGGCTGACCTCTCCCCGAGGGGAGAGGAGATTGCCGGCGTCGGCGCCAGTCTCTTCTCCCCGACGGGGAGAAGGTGGCCGCTAAGCGGCTGGATGAGGGGGCCAGCGCCGCCCTATGCGATTCCCAAAAGCCGTTGTCAGATCGCCTTGGCGTGCAGCGCGCCGCGATAGGAATCACGCAGATAGCCGAGCGTGGCGTCGGCATCGGCCGGCTTGCCGAACAGGTAGCCCTGCCCGCCGGCGCAGCCGAACTGGACGAGACGGTCGGCCTGCGCCTCGTCCTCGATGCCTTCGGCGACGACATCCATGCCGAGCCCCTCGCACATGGCGAGGATGGCGCGGATGATGTGTTCCGAGGGCCGGTCGTCGAGGATGGAGGAGACGAAGGCGCGGTCGATCTTGAGCTTGTCGAAATGAAACTCGCGCAAGCGGCCGAGCGAGGACTGGCCGGTGCCGAAATCGTCGAGCGAGACGCGGATGCCGACGCGGCGCAGGTCCTCGACGATCTTCTCGGCCGAGGCCGGATCGTTCATCAGGCCGGTCTCGGTGATCTCGATCTCCAGCCGGCGCGGATCGAAACCGGTGCGGTCGAGGATGGCCAGGATATGCAGGCCGGTGTTCTGGTCGACGAGCTGCGAGGGCGACAGGTTGAAGGACAGGAACAGTTCCTTCGGCCAGCTGCGCGCCGCCTCGGTCGCCTTGCGCAGCACCAGTTGCGACAGCGGGCCGATGATGCCGCGCTCCTCGGCGATCGGGATGAAGACGGATGGCGGCACGACGCCGAGGTCGCGGTCGGTCCAGCGCGCCAGGGTCTCGAAGCCGATGGTGCGGCGGCTGTTCAAGTCGACGATGGGCTGGAAATGCGGTTCGACCTCGCCAGCCGAGACGGCGCGGCGCAGCGCCTGCTCGATGCGGGTGACGCGCTTGGCCGCTTCCTCCATCTCGCGGGTGTAGACGACGACGCGGCCGCGGCCGGAGCGCTTGGCGTGATAAAGCGCGGTCTCGGCCTTGTTGATGAGGATCTCGGTGGTCTCGTCGCCCGAATAGAACAGCGAGCAGCCGACCGAGGCCGACAACCTGGCGGTGCGCTCGCCGACATCATAAGGCGCCGACAGGATCTCGATCAGCATGCGCGACTTCTCGGCCGCCTGTTCCTCCGAGAACACCATCGGGTAGAGGTAGGCGAACTCGTCGGCGCCGATGCGGCATACAGTGGAATAGCCATCCATCGAGGCGCGCAACCGCATCGCCACCTGGATCAGGATATCGTCGCCGGCCTTGTGGCCGAACAGGTCGTTGATCGGCTTGAAGCCGTCGAGGTCGAGGATGCCGACGGTGAAGGGCGCGGGATCGTCGGCGCGGTCGCTGATCAGGCGATCGACCTTGTCGAAGAAGCGACGATGGTTGCCGAGCCCGGTCAACGAATCCGTGAAGGCCAGATCCGTGTTTTCCTTGCCTGGCTGACCGGTGCCAAACGTCGTTTGCATCATGCCTCTGTTCTAATGTCGGTATTTTCGGGCAGACTGGCAGCAAAGCGTTTAGGAAAAGTATCGGAAAATCGATTTTCCATCGTCCGGAAGTTGCTTGCAGTGGTTCAGCTTCAGGCAAGGAACGGCGAGCCGGGCCAAATACTCGCTTATGCGTAATTTCTAATGGAAATATCGAGCCGTCTTTTCCTGAATGCAGCTCCGTTCAAGCAATTGCGGACGGACGGCCGCTTCGCGCCTTTCGGGTTAGCCGGCTTGCTTTACGCGATAAAACTCGATCGGGCTGTCCTTGGTCTCGCCGACCGGCTCGAGCCAGTCCGGCACGGAACCGCGCAGCAGGCTGGCAAGGAAACCCTGCGGCGCCTTTTGGGTGATGATCCGGGTCTCGACATTGCCGGGGCAGATGGCGACGAGGCCGACACGATGCGCCTCGACGATCGCGCGCGCCTCATCGGCCGAGCCGAGAAAGGCGTCCAGCGCCAGGAGATTGCCGGCGACATTGCGGTGATAGGGACCGGCGAAGACGCGATGGCCGCTATAGACGAGGATCGGCGCCCCAAGATTGGAGATCGTCAGCACGGTGGTATCGGCCATGCCGCCGAGCTGCGCGAAAGTGCCCTTCTTCTGGCAGGTCCTGTCCATGGCGCCGGCGTCGGCGACGACGTTGCCTTTTTCCAAGGCCACCGAGGCGGCCGCGGCGACGCCTGTCCAGACCGGGTTGATCGAGACCAGCCAGACGGCCGCAAGGCGCAGCGCCACGCCGAGCGAAGAGCTGGTTTCGGCCCGCGCCCGCCATTTGGCGATCCAGGCCGAGAGCGGGACGACCGCAAAGGCGATCGAGAAGGTGGTGCCGCGCACCTGCCAGGCGCCGACCACGAAAGCGACGGCGAGCAGTGCGGCAACGAGGCTGTCCTGCCGCCGCCAGCCGCCGCGGCGGAAACGCAGCGCCATCAGGACGATCGCGACCAGCGGCGTCGCGTAACGCGCGGCCACGCGCGCCGGATCGCGGACAAGCAGCGTGAACAGCGACTGGGCCTCGTCGATATGGTCGAGCCACAGTTCCTTGAGGCGCGGATCGAGCGAGGCATAGGGCGAGGAGAGGCATTGCGGGAACAGCGCTGCCACGACCGCGCCGAGGACGACCCCCAGCGCGGCAAGCGACGCCAGCCTGCGCTGCCAGCTGCCGGCGGCCTTCTCTGTCGAGGCGATCGCCGCCAGTCCCACGCCGGCAATGGCCGCGACGACGAATTGCGCAACCGAGAAGGCATCGCACTGAGCCGCGCCCCATGCGGAAGGCGGGATGGTGGCGAGGAAGACAAGTGCCGCGACACCGGCGAAGCCGACGCCGAAATCCCTGGCGATCGTCCGCTCGCTGGCTGGATCGACGACGAACAGCAGCGCCGCGCAAACGCCGATGGTGGCCACATAAGGAACGGTTTCCATGCCGACGGCGAGCGTCAGCGCGGCGCAGAGGCCGGACAACAGCGCGGCCCAGCGCCGCGCAGGCGCCTCGAGCAGCAAAGCCAGGCTCGCCATGGTGAGCATCAGCTGGACGTTGTGATGATCGAGCGCGCCGGGGTCGTAGATGCCGATGAAATAATAGCCGGCGGCGCCGACCAGGATGGCGGGCAGCACCGCGCCGCCGCCGCCGAAGCTGCGCGCGGCGCGGGCGGTGAAGAACAAGGTCGACCAAAAGAGCAGCGCCGGCCACAGCACCTGCGCCACGTCCTCGCCAAGCGGCCTGCTGCCGGTGAGCGCCGAGGCGGCAAGCGCGATGGCGGCGATCGGCGCGTCGACCAGCCTCGACCAGTGCATGACGAAGCCGCCTTCCAGCCCCATCCGGTACTGGTGCAGGTCGAACCAGCCCTGGCCGGCCAGCAGGTCGCGGACCTCGACGAGGCGCAGCAGATTGTCGTTGTCGCCGCCTGCATCGGTCAGTTGGCCAAAGCCGGCCCACGCATCGAAAGCGAATGCGAGCAGGGCGGCCAGCAGCGCCAGCAGCAGATCGGACTTCCAGGTGGCGGCGCCGTTCTCGACTGTGCCCATTGCCGTGGCCTTTGAAGGGAGAGGATCGGTTTAAACCTAGCCTTAACGGCTTCAATAAATAGTAAAACGGCTCGACGGGGCCGGCGTAGGCACGGTCGGAGGCTGGTCGAGCGTCCGGAGACAGACATGCCGCATGCAGTCCGCCACGAGCCGGTTATTGCCGTGCTCCTGCCTTGCTACAACGAGGAGCTGACGATCGGCGAGGTCGTGCGGCGCTTCCGCGAGACGCTGCCTTCGGCCGCGATCTACGTCTACGACAACAATTCCAAGGACCTCACGGCGCTGAAAGCCCGCGCCGCCGGCGCCATCGTCGTGCGCGAGCCGCGCCAGGGCAAGGGCAATGTGGTGCGGCGGATGTTCGCCGACATCGACGCGGACATCTATGTGATGACCGACGGCGACGGCACCTACGCGCCGGAGGATGCCTCGCTGCTGATCAATGTCCTGCAGACCGAACGCTGCGACATGGTGGTGGGCACCAGGCGCGGCGTGACCGACGATGCCGGCCGCAACGGCCACGCCTTCGGCAACCGCATCTTCAACCGGCTCTACAAGGGCCTGTTCGGAACCGACTTCACCGATATCTTCTCCGGCTACCGGGTGTTCTCGCGCCGCTTCGTCAAGAGCTTCCCCGCCGTCTCCGGCGGCTTCGAGATCGAGACCGAGATGTCGGTGCATGCCTCGCAGCTGAAACTGCCGGTGAGCGAGATGGCGCTCGACTACGGCCGCCGCCCGGAAGGCTCCTCCTCGAAACTGTCGACCTTCCGCGACGGCGCCAAGATCCTGTGGATGTTCGCCATGCTGGTGAAAGAGACGCAGCCGCTGCGCTTCTTCGGCACCTTCGCGCTGTTCTTCCTGGCGGCGAGCATCGGCCTGATGATCCCCGTGCTCATCGAATTCGCCGAGACGGGGCTGGTGCCGCGCATGCCGACCTGGGTGCTGTCGATCGGCATGCTGCTTCTGGCCATGCTCTCCATGATGACCGGCTTTATCCTCGATTCGGTGTCGCGCGGCCGGGCCGAGCAGAAGCGTATCTTCTACCTGTCGATTTCCTCCGGCCGGGCCGAACGCCCGGCATCCGGGCAGGCCTCGCCGAAGAGCGAGCCGGGCAAGGCCCCTCGGGCGGCTTAGAGCATGATCCCGAAAAGTGGGAACCGGTTTTCGGAGAAAGATCATGCTCCAACAAAGAGTTAGATCGTGAGGGCGATTCAACGAAACGCCATCACGATGTCGCGGGCGGCATAAATGGGGCGCCTTGTCCGCTTCGCCCTTACCGGCGGCATCGGCTTCGTCGCCGACGCGGCGGCGCTTTGGCTGCTGCTTGCCACGACGCCGCTCGGCGCGCTATCGGCGCGCGTGCTGTCGATCGGCTTCGCGCTCTGCGTCACCTGGCAGATCAACCGCCATCTGACCTTCGCACCGTCGAGCCGGGGCATCGCGCATGAAGGCGCGCGCTATGGCGGCGTCGGCATCGCCTCCGGCGTCGTCAATTATCTGGTCTATTGCGCGCTGCTCTTCGCGCTGCCGGCCCTGCCGCCGCTCGCGGCGCTCGCCATCGCCTCGATCGTCGCGATGACGCTGTCCTTCCTCGGATATTCCAGGCTAGTCTTCGACCGGTAGCGTCTGGCCGATTGGCAGAAGGCGCCGAGTTCCGTATATCGGCGCTTCCTGGAACTGCTCGACCGCCTTGGAGACCCGAGATGCCGCTGAAGATCGCCGTCCAGATGGACCATGTCTCCACCGTGTCGATTGCCGGCGACACGAGCTTCGCGCTGTCGCTGGAGGCGCAGCGGCGCGGCCACAAGCTTTTCCATTACACGCCCGACCGATTGTCGATGCTGGGCGGCAAGGTGTTCGCCCGCCTCGAGGAGATGCAGGTGCGCGACGAGAAGGGCAACCACTACTCACTGGGCGAGAAGGTGCGCACCGACCTCTCCGAGATGGACGTGGTGCTGCTCAGGCAAGACCCGCCCTTCGACATGAACTACATCACCACCACGCATATACTGGAACGCATCCATCCGAAGACGCTGGTGGTCAACGACCCGGCCTGGGTGCGCAACAGCCCGGAGAAGATCTTCGTCACCGAATTCCCGGACCTGATGCCGGAAACGCTGATCACCAAGGACCCTCAGGAGGTAGCCGCCTTCCGCAAGGAATTCGGCGACATCATCGTCAAGCCGCTCTACGGCAATGGCGGCGCCGGCATCTTCCATCTCTTGGAAGCCGACCGCAATCTCGCCTCGCTGCTCGAGATGTTCGGCCAGCTGTTCCGCGAGCCCTATATCGTGCAGCGCTACCTCAAGGACGTGCGCAAGGGCGACAAGCGCATCATCCTGATCGACGGCGAGCCGGTCGGCGCCATCAACCGCGTGCCGGCCGAGCACGATTCCCGCTCCAACATGCATGTCGGCGGCGTCGCCGAGAAAACCGAGCTGACCGAGCGCGAGCGCGAGATCTGCGCCCGCATCGGACCGCCGCTGAAGGAGCGCGGCTTCATCCTGGTCGGCATCGACGTGATCGGCGACTACATGACGGAGATCAACGTCACCTCGCCGACCGGCGTTCGCGAGGTGCAGCGTTTCGGCGGGGCCGACATCGCCAGCCTGTTCTGGGATTGCGTGGAGGAAAAGCGGCTGAAGTCGGCCGCGTAATTGCCGCATGTCGACTCTGCAGCACGGGTATCGCCCTCCTACCGTATCCGAGATTGTCGCAGCAATGTTGCGTCATCGCCGCTATCTCCGGAAAGGGTACCCTATCGCGAAGTCGCAACCTGCTCTTCAGGCAAGTTTGCTGTCGGACGATCCGTTCATATCCTATTCGGGAATGTCCGGTACGCCCCTCGGATTGGCAAGTCACATGCCTCTCCTTCCACGCAGCCACCGTGCCTGGTTTCTCATCTCGCCAACCTGGTCCATCGAAAACAATTCCAGCGTCAAAACGATCCGGACCTATGCCGTTCTGCATAGACTTAGGAACCCCCGTCACTCGCTAATCTTCCTATCCAACACACAGGCCGAGGCTGATCTCTTGAATCAGTCCGGTGAGGCCGCCGTCCTGCACAACAAGACTTCAACAACCTCCGAATACATATTCAGGCCCCTTGAGGACGTTCCTGTAGAATTCGATGCAATCTACAATGCGCAACTGGCTTCGTGGAAACGCCACGACTTGTCCCTTGGCATCGAGCGTTGCGCATTTGTCTTTTATCGTGATTCATCCACGACGGAGTCGGAAAGGGCGCGAATAAATCGGCACAGGGAACTCGCGCCGGGTCACGTGTTCATCAATGAGTTTGACAGCACCGGCAAGCCTGTCCGATTGGCGCCGGCTCACGTGAACATGCATCTAAATCGTGCAGCCGTGGGAATTTGTCTCTCTGAAATGGAGGGACCAATGTTCGCCAGCACGGAATATCTTCTCGCGGGGCTACCTGTTGTCACGACCCCGAACCATGGTGGCCGAGACCTTTATCTGGATGACGATTATTCGCTTACAGTTCCACCCGATCCTCGATCCATCGCGGAGGCTGTCTTAGCGCTGAAGGAGCGACGAATCCCCCGAGCTTATATTCGTTCGCAAACTTTGAAACGAGTTGAACGAGACCGCGGGCAGTTCATAGACCTTGTAAATGAGATTTTTCTGGAAAGCGGCTCTTTGCGCCGGATCGCCATGCCCTGGCCTTTCCGATATCCTGTCATGGAGTGGCTCCCACCCCACATCGCAATCGATCGATCGCTTTCAGGTACGGTCGATGCCTTCATCACCGCTTAGACGGCAACAGCCCCGGATTGCCGGAGGGACTGCTCGCCTTTTCGACGGGTCGAGAGCGCGCGGCGATAGCCGAGGGGGCGGCCGGCTAGGTAGCGCTCCGGGCGTCATCGCCCTATGCCACCTACGCCGTCTTGCGCTCGACCACGCTGGGCTCCATCACGATCGTCGAACGGCGGCGGTCGGGACCTTCGAGGAAGTCGATCAGCGCGTCGATGGCGATGGTGCCGGCTTCGAAGATGCGGCGGTCTATCGTCGACAGCGGGCGTTCGAGCAGCGGCGCTAGGTAGATGTTGTCGAAGCCCATGACGGCGCAGTCGTCGGGTACCCGCAGCCCCTTTTCACGCAAGGCGACCGTGGCGCCGATCGCCAGCATGTCGCTCATGCAGCAGATGGCCGAAAACCGGGTGCTCTCCAGCAGCTCCCGCGTCGCCTGGCGCCCGAAGCTGTGCTGGAATTCGCCGCAGCGGATGAGATCCCGATCGACGGCAATGCCGGCCTGGCGGTGCGCCTCCTCGAACCCGGCGAGCCTGATCCTGGTGTTCGCGCTTTCCGCCGATCCGCTGAGGAAGGCGATGCGGGTGTGGCCCTTGGCGATCAGGTAGCCGGCCGACTGAAAGGCCCCGTTGCGATAGTCGGTGTCGACGGTCGCCGCCAGGCAGTCGAGCTCCGGCACCTCGCGGTCCATCGACACGAAGGGGATGTTCAGGCCCCGCAGCAGGCCGGCATTCGGGATCACGCCGCTCGCGGCCAGCACGATGCCGTCCACGCCATGGCCGGCAAGGAAGGCGAGATGCGCCTCCTCCTTTTCCGGAACGCCGTCCGAGTTGCACAGGATGGTTGTATAACCGCGCAGGCGGGCAGCGTCGTCGCAGGCGCGAACGAGCTCGGTGAAATAGGGATTGAGGATATCCGGAACGATGATGCCGAGGACTTGCGAGCGACGGGTGACCAGCGAGCGGGCGATGGAGTTGGGCGTGTAGTTGAGTTCGCGCGCCAGCGACCAGATGCGGCTGCGCGTTTCCTCGCTGATGAAGGCGTCCTTGCGGTTGAGGACCTTGGAGACGGTGGCGATAGATACGCCGGCACCTCTCGCAATATCCTTGATGGTCGCCGCCACATGTCCTCGCATCGCTTGCCAAGCACCGTCGCCCTGATCCCGTAGCCTCTTACGTCGGCAAAGTCGACAGCCCCGGCGGCGCGGCGGCGCTTCGGCAGGTCGACCGTGTTGACAACCGGCTGATATACTTTTAGGTAAACGTTTAACTATTTCGATATGGACCTTTCCGATCATAATGCTCGTTCCGCCGTCCCACAGTGCAAGCCCGGCAACGGGAGAGATCGCGACGTGACCTTGCTTTCCAGGATCCCGCTGGTGATGGATGTCGACACCGGCACCGACGACGCCGTCTGCATCGCCGCGGCGACGCTCTGCACGGATAGGATCGAGCTGCTCGGGATCGGCGCCGTCTGCGGCAATGTCGAGATCGAGAAGACGGCGAGGAACACGCTCGACCTGATCGATTTTCTCGGCTGCGAGGCGCCTGTGCATATCGGCGCTTCGCGCCCGCTCGCCAGGCCATTGTGCACGGCCGTCAGCCACGGCACGACGGGGCTGGGTGACGTGGCGCTGCCCGCCGCGCGACGCGGCTTCGCCGAAGGCGGCGTGACGGAATTGATCCACGGAGCGGCGAAGCGGCACCCGGGCGGGCTCGAGATCCTGGCCGTAGGGCCGCTGACCAACATCGCCACCGCGCTGACCGAATGCCCCGAACTGCTGGCGCTGATCAAACGCATCACCATCATGGGCGGCGCCATCCGCGGCGGCAACATGACCTTGGCCTCGGAGTTCAATCTCTATTGCGATCCGGAGGCGGCGCGCATCGTCTTCGAATCCGGATGCGCGCTGACGATGGTCGGCCTCGACGTCACGCTGAAGCCGGAGCTGCCGCGCCATATCTTCGACCGGATAAGGGCCGCACCGGGTCCGCAGGCGGACGTGGTGGCGCGCGTGCTGGACTTCATGATGCGGCGCAAGGACGAATTCGGCGCCGACGACCCCAACCTGCACGACGTGATCGCGCTCGCAGCGATCGTGAAACCGTCGCTGTTCACGTTCGAAAGCTATTACGTGCATCTGGAAACCGGCGGCGAGGTCACCCGTGGCATGACCATCGCCGACTTCAACAATGTATCAAAGAGGCCGCCAAACGCGCTTGTGGCCGTCGATATCGACGCCGACGGCTTCTGGGACTGGTTCGTCGATCTTTTCGGAGCTGGGAAATAATGGGACAGGATTGCGAGCATTGCGAATTCGACCGCCATCACGCGCTGGTCGAGGGCCTGGCGGCGGAGGTCCGGGACGGACGCCTCGACCGGCGCGAATTCCTGGCGATGGCAAGCATTTTCGGCGCATCAGCGGTGGCCGCCTATGGCCTGGTCGGGCTCGCCTCGCCGACGGCGGCGAGGGCCGCCGCGCCGAAGAAGGGCGGGGTGCTGCGCGTTTCCACCTTCGTCAAGGAGCAGAAGGACCCGCGCGCCTATGACTGGCCGGAAATGGCCAACATCGCGCGCCAGTTCCTCGACACGCTGGTGCGCTACGACACCGACTACACGTTCAAGCCTTCGCTGCTGGAAAGCTGGACGGTCAATGACGACGCCACCGGATACACGCTGAAGCTGAGGCGCGGCGTGACCTGGAACAATGGCGACGACTTCACCGCCGAGGACGTGGTCTTCAACCTCGAGCGCTGGTGCGACAAGGCTGCCGAAGGCAACTCCATGGCCGGCCGCATGACCGCGCTGATCGACGCCAACACCGGCAAGGCGCGCGACGGCGCCATCACCAGCACCGACGACCACACGGTGGTGCTGAAACTGTCCTCGTCCGACATTTCGATCATCCCGTCGATGACGGAATATTCGGCGCTGATCGTGCATCGCGGCTACGAGAAGGCCGGCGCCAACCTCATCGCGCATCCGGTCGGCACCGGGGCGTTCGAGCTCGTCTCCTACGACGTCGGCACCAAGGCCGTCGTCAAGCGGCGCCAGAACGGCAAATGGTGGGGTGGCGAGGCCTATCTCGACGGCATCGAGTTCATCGACTACGGCACCGATCCGGCTGCCTGGGTGAGCGCCTTCGAGGCCGGCGAGATCGACACCAATTTCGAGACCACCGCCGACTATGTCGAGATCATGGACGGGCTCGGGCTGGTGAAGTCGGAAGTGGTGACGGCGGCCACGATCCTTGCCCGCGCCAATGTGACCAACAAGCCCTATGACGACGAGCGCGTGCGCCGCGCCCTGCAGATGGCGACCGACAACCAGGCCGTGCTGACGCTCGGCTGTGGCGGCAAGGGCACGGTGGCCGAGAACCATCATGTCAGCCCGCTGCACCCGGAATATTACGCACTGCCAAAGAAGACGCGCGACCTCGAAGGCGCCAAGAAGCTGATGGCGGAGGCCGGGCAGCTCGATTTCGAGCATGAGCTGATCACCGGCGACGAGGACTGGCACCGCAGCACCGGCGACGCCATCGCCGCGCAGCTGCGCGAGGCCGGCTTCAAGGTGAAGCGCACCGTGCTGCCGGGCTCGACCTTCTGGAACAACTGGACCAAATATCCCTTCTCGATGACGTCGTGGGGCATGCGGCCGCTGGGTGTCCAGAACCTCGCGCTCGCCTATCGCAGCGGCGAGGCCTGGAACGAATCGGGCTACGCCAACCCCGAATTCGACAAGAAGCTCGACGCGGCGCTTGCCGTGCCGGACACCGGGAGGCGCAAGGAGATCATGAAGGATGTCGAGCAGATCCTGCAGGATTCAGGCATCCTCATCCAGCCCTATTGGCGCTCGCTGTTCACCCATTCGGTGGCGGCGGTGAAGGACAATCCGGCGCACCCCAATCTCGAGCAGCATTTCGAGAAGGTGTGGCTGGACCGGTAGGCAGGAGAACCGAGGCGCACCGGTTCCCGGATGCGTCAACTCCCCCGGTACGGATCATCCGTTCACTCGGCTATGTCAGGTACCTTCCAGCGTGGTGTCGTGGCAATTCGCCCATGCCTTGCAACCTTGAAATAGGTCGCGGCGAGATCCTCGGCACACATCGACGACAGGTATATCTGGATCGATCCGCCATCCTGCGTGATAGGATAGCGTTCGCCGCAGGCGTCAAGGCGCTTTTCGTACTGGCGCCTTTGCTTGCGGGTCAGTCGGTCGAAAAACCCCGCCTTGCATTTGTCGATGACGGCCTCCGACATGAATTCGTCGCCGCTCGATCCCCAGGCGCAGGCCTGATGCAGCTTGTGTGCCGGCAGGCAATCGGGCGCGGCTTCGATGTCCTCCAATTGAACAGGCGCGGGGCCTTTCGGGCATTGCGCATCTTCGGCGGCAGCAGGCGCGACAAGGGCAAACCCGATCAAGATTGCGCAGCCAGTCCGCATGGCGAATTCCCTCGTGGCCTCTCCAGGTTCGATCTTGCGTGCGATCCATTCTAGCCGAATGGCGCCGAGCGGAAAACGGCATTCGAGAGCTCGCCGCCGAGGGCGACGCATCGGCCCCCAGAGGAAGCCTCAACCGAAATCCATCGTCTTCGCGGATAGATGTTCCCGTAATGTTCTTGCGCACTTCGAAAATCTGTGGTTGTCTGGGTTGCATGCGCTCGCCGCCTGATGGTGGATCACAAGCGCGGTCACGCCGGGGGCGCGGAAAACATGGTGGCGCGGGTTCGCACGGTCGCTTTCCAGGGCATCGAGGCTTTGCCGGTCGATGTCCAGGTGATGGTCGGGCCGGGCAAGGTCGGCATGCAGATCGTCGGCCTGCCGGACAAGGCGGTGGCCGAAAGCCGCGAGCGCGTGCAGGCGGCGCTCCACGCCTCGGGCCTGTCGATGCCGTCGAAGAAGGTGACGGTGAACCTCGCGCCGGCCGATCTGCCCAAGGAAGGCAGCCACTACGACCTGCCGATCGCGCTCGGCCTGATGGCGGCGCTCGGCGCCATACCGGGCGACATGCTGGCCGGTTACGTGGTGCTCGGCGAATTGTCGCTCGACGGCACGATAACCGGCGTCGCCGGCGCGCTGCCGGCGGCGATCGGCGCCAATGCCGAAGGCAAGGGCCTGATCTGTCCCTTCGCCTGCGGGCCGGAAGCGGCCTGGGCGGGCAAGGACTTCGATATTCTCGCGCCGCGCAGCCTGATCGCGGTCGCCAACCATTTTCGCGGCACGCAGGTGCTGTCGCGGCCGGAGGCCGGCATCCAGCTCGCGGCGCGCGACCTGCCTGACCTCGCCGACATCAAGGGCCAGGAGAGCGCCAAACGGGCGTTGGAAGTGGCGGCCGCCGGCGGCCACAACCTGCTGATGGTCGGGCCACCGGGTTCGGGCAAGTCGATGCTGGCGCAGCGCCTGCCTTCGATCCTGCCGCCGCTGGCGCCGAAAGAGCTGCTCGAAGTCTCGATGATCGCCTCGGTGGCGGGCGAGCTTGGTGAGGGCAAGCTCACCGACCGGCGGCCGTTCCGCGCCCCGCATCATTCGGCCTCGATGGCGGCGATGGTGGGCGGCGGTCTGCGCGCGCGCCCGGGCGAGGTCTCGCTCGCCCATCATGGCGTGCTGTTCCTCGACGAGCTGCCGGAGTTCACGCCGCAGACGCTGGATGCGCTGCGCCAGCCGCTGGAGACGGGCGACTGCATGATCGCGCGCGCCAACCACCGCGTCACCTATCCGGCGCGCATCCAGCTGGTGGCGGCGATGAATCCGTGCCGCTGCGGCATGTCGGGCGAGCCCGGCTATCGCTGCCTGCGCGGCGACCGCTGTCGCACCGAGTACCAGGCGCGCATTTCCGGCCCGATGCTCGACCGTATCGACCTTCGGATCGAGGTGCCGGCGGTCTCGGCAAGCGACCTGATCCGGCCCGACAAGGCCGAGACGAGCGCTTCGGTGGCGCAACGCGTGGCGCGTGCGCGCGCCATGCAGCGCGAACGGCTGGAAAGGCTGGGCACCGGCGCCACCACCAACGCGCATTGCCCGCCTTCGATCATCGAGGAGATCGCCAAGCCCGATACGGCCGGCTTGACCCTGCTCAAGGACGCCAGCGAGAAACTCGGCTTTTCGGCGCGGGCCTATCACCGCGTGCTCAAGGTGGCGCGCACGCTGGCCGACCTCGACGCCAGCGAAACGGTCGGCCGCATCCATCTCGCCGAGGCGATTTCCTATCGGATGAATGCCGAGCGGATGGCGCAGGCAGCGTAGTCACAAACGAGCCAGCACGTAAGCCGCAGCTTTGCCTCTCTTCAATCGCGCGCCGGGATCAGCTTCTGCAGCGTCGGCGCCAGGATCACGCCGAAGGTCAAGACGTCGCCATAGGCCCGCGCGGAAAGCATCGCCCCGTGCACGGTCGCCATGAAAGCCTCGGCCTCGACGCGCGGCGCGGCGGCGATGGTCAATGTGCCTTGCGTGGCGCCACGCTCGATGACGCCGGTCAGCCAGCTGGAGAGAAACCGAAAATACGCCCGGACCTCCAAGGCAATTTCAGGCGGAAGGGCCGGAAGCTCGCTGGCAAGCAATGCGCAGACGCAGAACGGCCTGCTCGCGTCCTCGATGCATTGTGCCCAGAAGCCGGCATAGGTTCGAAGCAGCTCGGGCGGCTCAGGCACGTTGCGCTCGAGTTCGGCCATGCCCGTGACGGCGTCCTCGAGGTAGCGCCTGACCAGGGTTTGCACCAAGTCGACCTTGCTTGGGAAATGATGGTGGATGCTGGCCTTGCGGATACCGACCACCTCGGCGATGTCGGCGTAGCTGAAGCCGTTATAACCGCCGGCGACGATGAAGGAGCGCGCGGCGGCCAGGATGTCATCGGCGGTGTTCGAGGGCTTATCCATGGACATACTTAGAGCGTTTCGCCGTTTCACGGAAACGGCGAAACGCTCTATCTCCTTGTTTTGACGCAATTCCTGACGGAAAACCGCTCACTTTTCCTGGAATTGCTCTAACCTCCAGCGGAGGAAATCTCAACGCGCGGCCTGCGGCGACTTGCGAAGCATGTCGCTGACGGAAAGCCACACGGCGGACACCAGGAAGTAGAAGGCGCCGAACGCGGCATAGGGCGCGACATTGGCGATGCCGATAGCCTCCGCGCCGCCCGCCATCTTGACGAAGAAGAGGCCGGCCAGCGCCGACTGGGCGCCGCTCAGGATCATCGCCCATTGCGCGCCGTTGGTCTTCCAGCGACGCAGGGCGGTCAGCAACTGGAATCCGCCGGAGACGACGGCCCAGACACCATAGACCGCGAGCACCGCGTTCATGCTGTGGCCAAGCGCGATGGCGACCGCAATCGCGGTGAGGATGCTGACGACGAAATTGAGCAGCTGCGACCTGTTGCGGCCCAGTCCGCCACTGCGCTGCGCATCGACATAGTTCGCGAGCGCGTCCCAGATGGGATAGGTCACCAGCATGACCGCGGCGAGCGGCGGAACGGTCTTGGCGACGGTGACGGCCGCCAGGACCCAGCCGGCCGACACGGCAAAGCGTAGATAATAATAGGTTTTGAGCCAGCCATTTGAGAACCGGGCGCGATTTTGACCGCTTGTTTGTGCAGACATGACGATAACTTCCTTTGGTTTTGATTGCCTACCTACTAGAAGGTAGATAGATATCCGTCAAGCGTTTGCGAGGTGGACGCGTGGGCGTTCACGCTTCTTTGAACGCCCAATCGCGCCCGGGAATTGTGCGTGATATGGTGAGGCGGATCCGCGCGGGGGCGAGGGATGATTTCAGTTTTGCCGGCGCGCAGCGCCGAGGATTTTGAAACCCTGGCAGGGCTCTGCCGCAAGCTCGCGCAATGGGATGTCGACGCTTCGGCGCCGCATGGCATCTCGGCGGCAGATGTGAGGGCTCTCTTTCAACCCGAAAAAAGCGGCGCTCAACTGGCCGCGCAATTCGGCGCACCGGATGCCATGGCCTTCATCGCCCGTTCCGGAGGCCTGCCGGCGGGTTGCCTCGGCTTCGGCCCATTCGGCGAAGGGGTGGTGGAACTTCATAAGTTCTTTGTTGACGCGTCCTTCCGCGGACAAGGCATGGGTCGTGCGCTGATAGGCGCCACGCTGGCGCAAATCGAGAAGAGTCCCGCCCGCACTGTGCTGATCCACACGAGCTTCTATATGAGCAGTGCCATTGCCGTATACGAGGCGTTCGGCTTCAGGCCCTGCGCGCGCTTTCGCGATACCCCGGCGCATGTCAGGCATACGGACGTCTTCCTATCGCGGCCAAGCCGGGCTGCTTAAGACGATAAAGGCGCCATAGAAGCCGCTCGCGACGCGATCACCTCGTCATCTCGCTTATGTGATCGGCGCCTGCTTGCGCCCGCGGGGCCGCCGACCATAAAAGATGACTGCTTTAGACAGGTTTTGTGGCTTGCCTTGAAGGGGCGAGCCTCTTGGGGCGGGCGCGGTCATCTCCCCGGCGTGGCTGAACTCCAAATGCTGGTACCGTTCCTGATCATGTTTCGCGAGGGCGTCGAGGCGGCGCTGATCGTCGGCATCATCGCCAGCTACCTCAGCCGCACCGGCCGCGACGCCTGGATGCCGCTGGTGTGGATCGGGATTTTTCTCGCGCTCGCCTTCTCGCTCATTGTAGGCGCGATCCTTCAGCTTGCCGCGATCGAATTCCCGCAGAAGGCACAGGAGCTGTTCGAGGCCGTGATCGGCCTCGTCGCGGTGTCGGTGCTCGCCTCGATGGTGTTCTGGATGCGCAAGGCGGCGCGTTCGATCAAGGCCGAGCTGCATTCCTCCATCGATGCCGCCTTCGCGGCGCCCAGCCACAAGGGGTTCGGGCTGATCGCCATGGTGTTCCTCGCCGTGGCGCGCGAGGGCGTCGAGTCGGTCTTCTTCCTGCTCGCCGCCTTCCAACAGGCCGATGCCTATGCGCCGCTCGCGGCGCTCGCCGGCGTCGTGCTGGCGGGCTTCGTCGGCTACGGCGTCTATGCCGGCAGTGTGCGGCTCGACCTTCGGCGCTTCTTCCGCTGGACCGGCGCCTTCATCCTGATCGTCGCCGCCGGCCTGCTCGCCAACTCGGTCAACGCGCTGCACGAGGCCGGCCTGTGGAATTACGGGCAGCAGATCGTCTTCGACATCAGCGGCGTGCTGCCGGCGGACAGCCCGCTCGGCTCGGTGCTCTCCGGCATTTTCGGCTATATCGACGCGCCGACGGTGAGCGAGCTCGTCGTCTATCTCGGCTTCCTCGCGCCGTCGCTGTGGCTGTTCCTGGCGGACCAGCCGGCCGGCCGGCGACGCCCGAAGACATCCGAGCGACCGGCGGCATGAACGCATCCAAGCAAAGCCAAGCCCTGCCGCGCACCGCCGTGCGCATCGGCTTTGTGCTGTCGCTGCTGCTTCTGATCGCGTCGGCAGTTGCCTTCTACTACGCGACGCTGGCCGTGCAGAAAGGCCGCCGCGAGGCCGCGGCATCGGTCAATGTGACGATCACCGGCCAGGCCTGCGAGCCCAACGAAATAACTGTTTCGGCCGGGCGCAACATTTTCCGGATCGCCAACCGGTCCGACCGGGCGGTGGAGTGGGAAATCCTCGACGGGGTGATGGTGCTTGAGGAGCGCGAGAACATCGCGCCCGGTTTCACGCAGGCGCTGGCGACGCGGCTCGAACCCGGCGATTACGCCATCACTTGTGGGCTCATCTCCAACCCGCGCGGCACGTTGCATGTGCTGCCCGCGGCCAATGCCGGGCCAGCCGCGAAGCCGAACCTCACCGCTTTCATCGGCGCGCTCGCCGAATACAAGGTGTTTCTCGCAACCGAGACCGACGCCTTCGTCGATGCCGCCAGTGCTTTCGCCAACGCCGTGAAATCGGGCGACCTCGCGGCGGCGAGGGCCGCCTACCTGCCGGCCGAAACCGCCTATGCCCGTATCGCGCCGGTGTCGCCGCTCTTTTCCGATCTCGACACGGCAATCGACGGACGCGCGGACGGCTTCGGCCAACGCGAGGCCGATCCGGCCTTTGGCGGGCTGCATCGCCTGGAATACGGGCTGTTCCGCCAGGGCAGTCTAGAGGGCTTGGCGCCGGTCGCCGACAGGCTGGTCGCCGATGCAGCAACGCTCAAGGCGCGCATCCACGATCTGCGCATCATGCCCGAAAGCATGGTGGGCGGCGCGGCGGCGATCCTAGAGCGCGTCGCGGCGGCTGGGCCCGGCTTCGGCGACAGCCCTTATGCGCATGAGGACCTTGCTTCGTTCGAAGCGACCGTGTCGGGCGTGCGCAAGGTCTTCGACCTCTTGCGCCCCGTGGCGGCCAGGAGCGCGCCCGCTATCGCCGCATCGATCGACGCGGATTTCGCGGCCCTCGACAAGTCGATCGCGGCCCGCCGGGCCGAGGTCACCGAGGCGCTCGCCGATCCGGCCAAGGCCGAGCTCGGCAAAGCGGCAACCGCTTTGGCCGCCGATCTTTCCAGGCTTCGCGACATGATGGATCTCAGCCAATGACGGCCAAGGACAAGCCCAAGCTGCCGAATGCGACACGTCGCTCGATCCTGATCGGCGCCGTGGCCGGCGCGCTGGCGCCAACGATGGTGACTGCCGCCTCTGGCGGTAGCGCTGCGACTACCGCCTCTGGCGGTAGCGCTGGCGTAACCGACGCGCCGGAGAGCGACAGCGTGCATCAGCGGCAGCCCTTTCATGGCGAGCACCAGCCCGGCATCGTGACGCCACGGCCGGCGGCCGGCCTGGTCGCGTCCTTCGACGTGCTGGCGCAGAACCGCGCCGGGCTCGAGCGGCTGTTCGAGACGCTAACCGAACGCACCGCCTTCCTGATGCAGGGCGGCACGCCACCTCGGCTCGATCCGAAATTTCCCGCCGCCGATTCCGGCATCCTCGGCCCGGTGGTGACGCCGGACAATCTGACGATCACCACGTCGCTCGGCGCCTCGCTGTTCGACGAGCGTTTTGGTCTCGCGCCGCAAAAACCGAGACGGCTGTCGCGCATGACATCCTTCTCCAACGACGCCCTCGAGGAAGAATTCTGCCACGGCGACCTTTTGCTGCAATTCTGCTCGAACACGCCCGACACCAACATCCACGCGCTGCGCGACATCGTGAGGAACACGCCGGATTCGCTGCTCTTGCGCTGGAAGCAGGAGGGCTCGGTGCCGGTGCGGCCGCCAAGCCTGGGCAAGCCGAAGGAAAGCGCGCGCAACTTCCTCGGTTTTCGCGATGGCTCCGCCAATCCGGATGCCGGCGATGCTGAGCTGATGAACCAAATCGTCTGGGTGCGGCCAAGCACCGACGAGCCCGGCTGGACGGCCGGCGGCTCCTACCAGGCGGTGCGGCTTATAAGAAATTTCGTCGAGCGCTGGGACCGCACGCCGCTGCAGGAGCAGCAGACGATCATCGGCCGCCAGAAAGCGAGCGGCGCGCCTTTCGGCGGCGCCGCCGAAGCCGATTTGCCGAACTATGCCGGCGACCCGCATGGCAAGGTAACGCCGCTCGACGCGCATATCCGCCTTGCCAACCCGCGCGACGCGGAAGCGCAAAAGCACCTGATCCTGCGCCGCCCGTTCAACTATTCGAACGGCGTCAGCAAGGCCAACCAGATGGATATGGGGCTCTTGTTCATCGCCTATCAGGCCGACCTCGAACGCGGCTTCATCGCCGTCCAGACACGGCTGAGCGGCGAGCCGCTGGAGGAATACATCAAGCCGTTCGGCGGCGGCTATTTCTTCGCGCTGCCCGGCGTCAAGGACGAGAACGACTTTCTCGGCCGCGCGCTGCTCGGGGCGGCCGCATCTTCCGGCACCCACAGCTGACCAAGTTTCCAACAAGGAGAGAGGACACCCCATGAAGTTCCGCCGTGCAACCGCCGCATCGCTGATTGCGCTGTCAGCCAGCCTCGCGCCGGCATACGCAGCCGTCTCGCCGCTCGACCTGGTGCAGCCGATCGCCGACTACAAGATCTATGTCCAGGGCAAGATCGACACGCTGGTCAAGGACACCAAGGAATTCACCGACGCGGTGAAAGCCGGCGACCTCGCCAAGGCCAAGACGCTCTACGCGCCGGCGCGCGTCAATTACGAGACGATCGAGCCGATCGCGGAGCTGTTCTCCGACCTCGACGGCGCCATCGACTCGCGCGCCGACGACCATGAGCAGAAGGAGAAGTCGACCGACTTCACCGGCTTCCATCGCATCGAATACACGCTCTTCAGCCAGAACACGACCGAGGGCCTCGGACCGCTCGCCGACAAGCTCGACGCCGACGTGCTCGATCTGCAGAAGCGCGTCGCCGGACTGACCGTGCCGCCGGAAAAGGCGGTCGACGGCGCCGCCGGGCTGCTCGAGGAGGTAGCCTCGTCAAAAATCTCCGGCGAGGAGGACCGCTACAGCCACACCGACCTTTGGGATTTCCAGGCCAATATCGACGGCGCGCAGAAGATCGTGGCGCTGGTCGAGCCGCTGGTCACGAAGGAGGACCCGGCGCTGATCAAGACCGTCAATGACAATTTCGCCACCGTGGACGGCATCCTGGCTAAGTACAAGACGGCCGACGGCTTCGAAACCTACGACAAGCTGTCGGACGCCGACCGCAAGGCGCTGGCCGGTCCGGTCACGGCGCTGGCGGAGGATTTGTCGAAGCTCAGGGGCACGCTCGGGCTGAATTGAGGCATATGGCGCTGCCCCTTCTCCGTCCGCGCAGCGGACGGAGAGAGGGCAGCGCTGACGGATGGAAAGTGATCGTGGCGACTGAGCGCGACGCCCTTCGGACTGTTCAGCCCTTCGCCTTCAGCTCCAGCCTTCGCCTGTGCAGCACCGGCTCAGTATAGCCGTTGGGCTGGCTCGCCCCCTTGAACACCAGGTCGCACGCGGCCTGGAAGGCGATCGAACCATCGAAGTCGGGCGCCATCGGCCGGTAGAGCGGGTCGCCGACATTCTGGCGGTCGACGATCGCCGCCATGCGCTGCAGCGAGTCCCGGACCTGGATTTCCGAGCACACTTTATGGCGCAGCCAGTTGGCGATGTGCTGCGAGGAGATGCGCAGCGTGGCGCGGTCCTCCATCAGGCCGATATCGTTGATATCGGGCACTTTCGAGCAGCCGACGCCCTGGTCGATCCAGCGCACGACATAGCCGAGGATGCCTTGCGAATTGTTGTCGAGCTCGCGCTGGATCTCGTCCGGCGTCCAGTTCGGCCGCACCGCGACCGGCACGGAAAGAATGTCGTCGAGCTTGGCCTTCGGCCGGCTCTTCAGCGCCGCCTGCACGGCATGCACGTCGACCTTGTGATAGTGCGTGGCATGCAGGGTCGCGGCCGTCGGCGACGGCACCCAGGCGGTGTTGGCGCCGGCCTTGGGATGCGCGATCTTCTCAACCAGCATCGCCGCCATCAAATCCGGCATCGCCCACATGCCCTTGCCGATCTGGGCATGGCCGGCGAGCCCGCATTCGAGGCCCGTATCGACGTTCCAGGCCTCATAGGCGGAAATCCAGGCGGCCTGCTTCATATCGCCCTTGCGGATCATCGGCCCGGCTTCCATCGAGGTGTGGATCTCGTCGCCTGTCCTGTCGAGGAAGCCGGTGTTGATGAACACCACGCGCTCGCGTGCGGCGCGGATCGCTTCCTTGAGGTTGACGGTGGTACGCCGCTCCTCGTCCATGATCCCCATCTTGATGGTGTTCTTCGCCATGCCGAGCAGGGCCTCGACGCGGTCGAATATCTCGACGGCGAACGCGACCTCTTCCGGTCCGTGCATCTTGGGCTTCACCACATACATCGAGCCGGCGCGGGAATTGGCGCGGCGGCCGTTCTCGCCGACATCGTGCAGCGCGATCAGCGCGGTGAGGGCCGCGTCCATGATGCCTTCCGGCACCTCGCGGCCGTCGTGGTCCAGGATCGCCGGATTGGTCATCAGGTGGCCGACATTGCGCACCAGCATCAGCGAGCGTCCGGGCAAAAGCAGCTGGCCGCCATTGGGTGCGGTGTAGCGGCGGTCGGGATTGAGCGTGCGGGTAAAGGTCTTGCCGCCCTTGCTGATCTCTTCGGCGAGATCGCCCTTCATCAGGCCGAGCCAGTTGCGATAGACGACGACCTTGTCCTCGGCATCGACAGCCGCGACCGAATCCTCGCAGTCCTGGATGGTGGTCAGAGCCGATTCCAGGATGACGTCGGCGATGCCGGCCGGATCGGTCCTGCCGATCTGGTTGGCGCGGTCGATCACGATCTCGATATGCAGGCCGCTCTTGACCAGAAGCACGGCTTCGGGATTGGCGGCATCGCCGCGATAGCCGGCGAACTGTTTCGGGTCGGCAAGCGTCGTGGCGCCGGCGCCCTCGCCGAGCTTCAGCGCGCCGTTCTCGACCGAAAGCCCGTTGACGCCGGCCCATTTGCCCGTGGTGAGCGGCACCGACTGGTCGAGGAAATCCCTGGCCCAGGCAATCACCTTGGCGCCGCGCTTCGGGTTGAAGCCCTTGCCCTTCTCGGCGCCGCCGGTCTCGGGAATGGCGTCGGTGCCGTAGAGCGCGTCATAGAGCGAACCCCAGCGCGCATTGGCGGCGTTCAGCGCATAGCGCGCGTTCATCACCGGCACGACGAGCTGCGGCCCGGCGACGATTGCGATCTCGGGATCGACATGATCGGTCGAGACGCTGAAGGCGGGCCCTTCCGGCACCAGATAGCCGATATCCTTCAGGAAAGTCTTGTAGCCCCCCATGTCGATCGGCGCGCCGTTTTCGCGGTACCAGCCGTCGAGCTTTTCCTGCATGGCGTCGCGTTTGGCGAGCAGCGCCCGGTTTTTCGGCGCGAGGTCGTGGACGATGGCCGAAAAGCCTTCCCAGAATTTCCCCGGGTCGATGCCGGTGCCGACTGCCGCCTCTTCGGCCACGAAGTCATGGAGCTCCCGGGCAATCTGCAACCCGGCGATCTCGATGCGGTCGGTCATCAGGGCTTCTCCAACTGTAGGCTTTGCCGGGCCTTTGGCATGTTTGGGGTTGCGGGGTCAATTCGGCTTAGGATGTAGGAGGATGCGGGCCAGCGAATCTCCCCCCTCGAGGGGAGATGGCCGGCAGGCCAGAGGGGGTCCTAGCGCATGAAGCGCCAACGTCGTTTCGGCGCAGATCACGTCGGCGCTTCACGCGCGGCGACCCCCTCTGTCGCCTTCGGCGACATCTCCCCCTCGAGGG